>CALBXV010000117.1 GCA_937890045.1 uncultured archaeon | reverse complement strand
GAATAGCGAATTTTCTGGCATTCTTAATACTTACTGATGCTAAACTATAATCCATCCCCCATTTCTGGGCCTCCATCATTGCAAACTTCGGGCTAACATATTTTCCTGATTCTCTCCCTAACCATGTTAAAGAGCCTGTTGTTCTCAGTTGCCTGTATATTGCATATTTAGCCATCACATCTATCATCCCGTAGTATTTAGATAGACCACCAAGAAAAGTCATAAATTTATACCAGTTTTTACCTTCATAATAGTATTTGTATTCTGCCAGTTGTCCCATTATTTCTTCACTCGGCAGGGTACCACGTATTCCACCATCTTTTACAAACTCATCCCATAAATCCACAACCTCCGTTGTGCCATCCTCTCTTAACACCTCAATCATTTCATGTCCATATAAACCCGTTTTGGGGTTTTTTGTAACTAAAGCCTGAAATGATTTCATATTATCTTTCATACATAAAAGGAGAGGTCTTCCCCTTAAATTGTTTTGAAGTACATTAGAGACTACATTTCTAAAGCCCGTAGGTATATTAAGAGTAGCCTTGCCTATTTTAAACAAAACAATAGACGCACCAGTGGCTGTTAAAACAGTTCCCCATGTTTTACCCTGATACTCCAGTCCAGTTGTAATAGGGGTTATATCATCGTATAAGGGGGTTGCAAGGTATTCCCCGTCTAACTTACCATATACTTTACCCGTTACCAATCTATAATCCTTAACAAAGTCCAACTTCCTGTCTATCTTTTCACCTTCTAGTGTTTTTTGATTTCCTTCCACCTTCCTCATATGGTTTTCAACGGGCTCAAAGGCCTCTTTTAGAGAGGCTAAATATAGTCTGGCTTGGGTTAAATCATCAGGTGTCCAACCCTTTCCCTCACTTTTTTCTTTTGTTGCTACTTCAATAGCCCTCTCCATTCTAGATATTTCTTTTGCAAGTTGAGCAAGTTCCCACCCTACTTCTGTTTCTTTAGTTCCCTCTATTATAAATAGTTTAGCTATTTCATTATTCTTTCCAGTTAAATAAACATTTCGCTTCATCCATAGTCTATGTTGGTCATTTACAACAGTTTGGGTTACTACCCATCTATTACCTACTCTCTTGATTCTTGGTTCATCTTTAAAATCTAACACGGTATCCTTGCCAATGTTTTTAAGTGTACTATAAAAATCAGCCTTGGCTATATAGTCTAACGTTTCAGCCATCCCTCCACTAATAGCCATTGATATTCTTTCTATCTTAAGCTGGGCTTGTCTATGTTGTTCTGTTGCGTGTTCTCTCTGTTCAGTTAAACCAGGCAATGAGCCAGTTCCTTCGCCACGATCCCCAGCCTCCAGGTGTTCAAGGCCCTTGGCAGCCCTTACCATATTTTTCATATATTGATAATGAACATACCTACCATGATAGTTCCAGTACGTATCTCTTGATATAATTTCCCTTTTCAAAAGCATATCTGATAGTTTAGACTGCATTCTTTTCAGCTTTAAAGCAAAAACTTTTATATCTTTAGGAATTACATCATCACTAATGTTTTTTAGGGTATTGTAATCTGACTGTTTAACAGCCTCTTTAATAACATCCATCTTCTTATCCCACTCTCGCTGAATCTGCTTTAATTCATCACCTTCACCAGTAATTTTCTTACCCCTAATATCACCAACACCCACACCACTTGTATTATTACTCCACAGCTGTATAGCCTCTATAGCCTTACTTACATGTGCTTCATATTTTTCGATTATTTCGCTTTCCGATGCCACTTGTTTATTCAATTTCGTGACTTGTTTTCTTTGTTGGTCTGTTTTTTTATCCTCTGGTATAGCTTGTAATTTTTTCAGTTTTACGTTAGCCTTCTCTTTTCTGCCCTTGCTATCATCTACAATTTTGGTTAATTTATCTCTGGCCGCATAAAGATATTCCACTTTTCGTAACCACTCTACTTCGGCATCTATCTTATTCCTTAATCGTCTTACTTCTTTACTATCAAAAAGGCCTCCTGCTACTGGTTTATTGTCCATAAATTGCCAGAGTAGCGTCTCAAAATTTTGATAGTTCTGGTTTTTACTATCACCGTATTTTTTGTTAAATTCCTTTACTTGTCTTAACTGTATAAGAATCATTCTCTGTGCAGTACTCATATGCCCCCCCATTTCCAGCCTTGCTGCCATGATATACTGATAATCAGATAAGGTCTGTAATGTCTGGAAGAACTCTAATACCTGTTGTATTATTTTAAACTTCTTAAGTCTCGTGGGCAGTCTAGAAGCAAGAGTAGTGTTTTGCCTTGCCCTGTCCCTCATCTCCTCAACCAGTCTGTTATATCTATCTTCAAACCCATCAAGTTCTTCTGCTAACTCGTTCCCTATTTTACCATCGGAAGCATTGGCAAGATTAATAATCTCTTCTTCTGGCGTAATATCTCTCCACTCCTTCCTCCACTTCTTCCCCTCTTTTACCCCCGTCTGATATATGGTTTTAATAATCTTTATTGCTTCTTCGGGAGTTAGATCTACTTTATCACCCAGCCCCTTTGTCTCTTCAAAATTACCAGCGTTATCTGCATCAGTTTCTACGCTATAAAGAATCTTAATCATATCATATCTCTCTACCGCAATACCTGCTGCTTTTTTAGTAATAGCAGGAATCTTTCCCCTCCGTAAATCTCCAGCCCATGCCCTCGCCAGGGCTTTAGCAGCAAATTCTTCTGAGCTTTCAAGCCCTAGTATAAGGTTGTCGGTTATTCCTTTGACTTCCCCACCTTGTTGGATGAAAGCGTGGGCGAGCTCTTCGAGGAAGGTTTCGAGATTAGCACCGTGCCCAAGGGTGATAAAGACTTGTCCGCCAGCCATAACTTCGTACTTCCCCGTGATATAGATGGGCTCCTTGTTTTTGATCGCTTCATTTATTTTCTCCTCACTCCAGCCTTGGGCCTTCAGTATCTCTCTTTTTCTTTTATCATTAACTTCGAGAGGTATCTTTCCGTCCACAAATGTTATATGATGTATGCCAACTCCGTATTTTTTTGCCAGTTTTATTATACGCTTTTCTGCCTTTAGAAATGTTTTTCTTGTGAAGGCGTTTTTCGGTAAGTCTGCCTCCGTTGCTATATTATAAAGACTTATGTCCTTAACTTCCTGTTTCAGCCTATTACTAAGATAGTCTTTTAGTCCAATTAATGTATCACGCTCATAATTAAGCCCTACATCATCTATTGCCTCTGCAGCCGTCATCCTTTTGTGTAATTCTGCTAATCCTTCATCAATTATACCTAAATCCACTTCCGTTGAGAGGACGTTAATAAATGTAGTTAACTCTGTCTGTTCGGGTGACACCGCCTTTCCTTCGGGTCGTTTTTTTGCAAATCCCTTCTCTATACCTATCATAACTTCTAATAAGTCTATCATACTATTATATTTTGATCGTGCCTCTGCAATCAGGTCCCTCTTTTCATCAGATAAATTTAATTCATCTTCGGTGAATAAATTGGCTTCGTCTGGTGTCGCAGCATCATCAGTAATAGTAATTGGGTCACCATTAAGCATGGATATAACATCTTGTAGGGCGTATTCCCTTATATGTATATCGGTAAGAGGTATAAGGTCGGTATGTATTGGCGTTTCACTGTGTATGTTCCATGCCATTTCTTCTCGGTCATATAAAAAATATTTATCACCTTTTTTAACAAGAACCCACTGATTA
>CALBXV010000116.1 GCA_937890045.1 uncultured archaeon | reverse complement strand
GTCATTTTACGAAAATTATTAAAATCATTCCAACCATATTGATCTGACTCTGTATATCCCCAATTTAATGTACCTTTTGCTACTATACCTTTAAATGCATCAAGTAAACTGTCTTGAACTGTGAGTGGATCAGATCCAGCCTGAACTTTAACAGCTTCAGTTAATTCAAATTCTTCATCAAGTCTCCAATCTCTCCATTGGCTCATCATTTTTTTATACTTAGACATTTTATTCTCCACTATGAGCTATATCAGTTTCTAAAAAAGCTTTTAAAACTCCACGTTTATACAAAACAGCAAGGGCTTTACTTGAATCACCACTTTTCACATATTTAGTTACTTCACCTACATATCTTTTAATATTCTGTTGAAGTTGTTTTCTTGTCATTACTCCATATCCCTCTATTTGAACCTTGGCGTCTAATGGAGTATCCACTCCTTTTTTTGGTGGAGTAATTTTTGCTTCCCTTACTGTTTTAAGTAATGACTTTAAACTAATCATTTATTATACTCCAGTTATAATGTCGTGAACAATTGATTCTACTTTACAATATTTTCCACACTCTATTGGAGTTCTTAATTCTTTTTCATCAACACTTTCAGTCATAGGATGCATAAATGCACCTTGAGTAGATGGATTTGATACAAAATCAAATGCTATAAGTTCAAAATCTGGTTGAACTTCTTGAGTTCCATCATTTTCTGCAACAGTCTCCACCGAACCAAGTCCACGAGAACTAATACCAAGTTTAATGCCTGCTTTAAACAGTTCTCTTAATATATTTCCAGCTGGAGTTCCTAAAACTTCAACTGTTCCAACTAAATCATCATCATTCCAATGCATTTCTGTAATATTGTGTGATACATTTTGTAAATTAACAACAGAACTCTCAGGATGGTCTAATTCTCCCATTGCTCTATTTTCTTTAATAAAAGAATTTGCATATTTGTTAGCTTCTCTTACTAAAATTTCTCTTGGATATACTCTACCGTTTTGATTTTTCGATTCAGCTCTTTGTAAAACTCCACGCACAACCAATTTTCCATTATTTTCTTTAATGGATTCATTTATATGTTCTACATTTACACTAAACGGCAAATGATCTACTAATAATTGTCTTGACATAATTATCTCACTCTTTTTTCTATTCTCATTAAACTACGCATAAACGCCGTTATATTTTTCTTATATTCACTTTCTAATTCTCTTGCTACCTTTACGGTATCTGTGCTGTTGCGTAAAATTTCAGATGCATCATACATAGTATTTCTGAATTTTCCCTCTAAATCTTTTAATTTACTTATTTTCTTTTTAAAACGTTTCATTTCCGCTGGAGTTTGTTCAGATAATACAGTATCTAGGGTAAGTTTCGGTAAAGGTTCACCAAATTTTCTCTCCCACACATAAGATTCTTTTAATATATTTTTTAATTTAATCATTTAACTTCTCAATTTGATGATTTCTTCCCTCATTGATTTCAACTGTTTAAGCCACTTATCAATAAACTTAATTGTTTCAACCTTATTTGGTTCTTCACCCCTAACTTTAGTTTCTTCTATAAGCCAACGCTTTTTCAAATTAGACAGACTTAAAAGCTTTCCTAAAAAATTAAGTCCATCTTTATTCCAAGATGGATTCTTCATTATATAAAGATTAATAAAGTTGACCGATTTTATTGGCTAATTTTACTAACCTTTCACTAATTTTTCTCATCGCCTTATGAGTATTTTTCCAATATGATCTTGAGTCAACACCCATTTCATTCTTTAATCTTACATTCATCTTTGTCAATTTATCAATTTCTGCAAGATGGTCTCGAATCTCTCTCATAGAATACCCAATTTTTTGTCTTGCTGTTAAAGATTCGTCATTTCTGTAATCGTGGTATTTACCTTCATTTACCTTTTTATATCCAGTAGAATTAGTTGCTATCTTATTTTCTTTTTCTTTATCTTTTTTTCTTTTTCCCTGGAATGCATATGGGGTTTTAGGTGGGCCTTCACCTCCATCTAAATTTGCAGTTACCGAGGCCTCTTGTAATTCTTGTTTTACTATTTCTCTAATAAACTTTCTTAAAAGCTCAATTTTTGTGGACATTCTTCAACTCCTTAACTAATTCATAATATCTCATAAGAGTTAAAACCTGTTTATCCTTAACAATATTTCCTTTTGAAAGACTATTTATTTGATTTACAGCTTCTGTTAATTTTATTTTTGTAATTTTATCTTCCACCTTTATCAATTCTTTTTTTAATTGATTTTTTACAGAAAAAGATTCAATACTAATAAATTCTTTTAATGAATTTGTATTAGAAATATTATTTATATATTTTTTCAGTAATGTCTTTTGTGATTCATTTAATGTTTTATATTTACTATTAAACTTATCTACAAGAATTTGATAAGTAAGCAATCTCAAATCCTTATCTTTTTCTTTATATAATTCTACAATTTCACTTTGTTTTTCTTGTTTAGTTATTTTTTTACTTGTAATGTGCTCTAAAACTGTAAATTTTGCATCAATTGATTCTTCTGGATGAAAATCCTCATCAATAGTTTCTGATTGAAATAATTTATATATAGAAGCAAAAACCTTATAATTTGATATTCTTGCATTAAAAAAATCAACTACACTATAATTATTCTTAATTTCTTTAATTAAATTATATTTTTCACGTCTTAATTCAGAACTACTAATTTTTTTTCTTGATTTAACAACAGCTTCAATTAATTGAAGTGCTTTTTCTTGTGAATAACAACGTTTTTCTGTTAATAGTTGATAAAATTGCAATTCTTTACCCAATTGAGTATTTTCATTAAAATATTGTTTTATTAATCTAACAGATTTGGATTCTTTATTATTTAAAACATCAGCTGTTATTTGTCTTGTCAATAATTCAAATAGAATTCCTGTATTCTTTATTTTAGAATGCTTCAATTTACGAGCCATTATATAATACTCCAATTTTTAATTATATTTACTCAAATATAAATATAAAGTTAAACAATAATTATTCATCTTCATCCCCGTTATTAACAGAAGTTACCTCTTTCTTGTATTCTGTCTCTAATTCCGAAGTTTCAGTTATAATTTCCCTATCCTTTTTGCCCATTGTTTTCTTTAATAAATCCAAATGAGCTAATGCAAGTGGTGTACCGCCTTTAAAGGTATGACCATATTTTGGACTTCCACTGGCACCTTTCTTTTTATCGTGAGCCCCTAAAGGATCTCTTCCCCTCACAGAACTATCTTTTCCGTGTTTGGGCCCTTCTGCTGGTTTCCCGGCACCCTTCCAGCCGCCAGGCGGTGAACCTCCTTCTGGCCCAAGATCATCCAATTCATGGCTTGTTCTTCCCATAGCCATATCTGATGGTGTTCCAGTGGCTTGTCCACTTTCTGCTGGATCATTACCTTCAGTCTCAATTTGACTTCTTCTAAATTTTTGTTGATAATCATCTATAATTTCATCACTAATTTCTTTTATTTCTTCTGTTGTAAAACCAAAAATATTTTCATAAATCCATTTACTTGACATTAAACCATCTCTAACCATTGACTCCGCCAATGAAGTTTTATTATTCCACAATTCAATTTTTTCTTGTTCATAAATTGTAGAAGGATTTGTCAGCCCCAATTCAAAATTAACTAATTCAGAATCAGTAAATCCTTGTGCATATAAATGAACTATTGCTATTTTTGTCAATTCAGATAATGTAATTCTCTGTAATCGTTCTATTGTGCGTGCAAACCGAACATCTTCTGCCGCCAAAGTTGCCTTCGAACCAACTTCTTCTTCATATCCAAGAAACGCTTTAGGTATTCTCAATGAAGATAAAAGTTTATTTTTAAGATAATCAATATCATCTATAGCTTCATAGGTCAAACCTGGTAGTGAATCAATACCTGTTCCACTATCACCACCACGAACAGGTAAAAAGAAATCCTCTGTAATATTTTGCATATTATACTTCAAATTATAGTCACCATCCGTATCCATAACTGGAGCCTTTTTCATCTTATTAACAATTTTTTCCATATAATTATCAACTTCAGCTGGTGGTATATTACCAATATCTAATTTAAAAACTCTTTTTTCTGGTGCTCTCATAATCCTATGAATTAACATAGCATCTTCCATAAGAACTAATTGTTTCCAAATTTTACGTCCACCTTCAACTTGTGATTTACCGTATGGCAAATAATTAGAATCTGATAGTAATCTAAAATGTGCTACTTCATAATTTTCTAATTCTTGTTTTTGATGAGCTGTATTACCAGCTGAGTACCTATGTTGAGTGTCAAGAGTTTCCAAAAAATATTTTACATAATGAGGATTATCTTCATCAATCCCTTCAATACGAGCAACATCATAAACCGATAACGGTATTACATTTTTAATTCCATATTTTTCATCAATTTCTAATTTTAAAAAGAAATCTCCATATTTACACATATTACGAATCCAAGGCCATAAATTAAATTCTATATTCAATATATCATAAAATAAATTATGTAATATAGCTTTAACATTATCATTATCTGTTTTAATCTCTAAAACATCTCCATACTCTGATTTCATCGTAGATTCATCTGCATAAATATCTAATGCAGAAGATATAATTGCATCACTATCCATTGATTCATAATCTTTAAACAAATTCAATCTCATTGACTTTGTAAACATAGAATCTGAATATCCGCTTAATCCTGCACCAAGATAAACTTTTTGATATCTATCTACAAGAGAATGTTTTGCAATAGATTGAAATCTACTTGTATCAGCAACTTTTAATTTTCTACCACCAACATTTCTTACAATTACATTTGTAGAAAATAATCTTTGTAGTCTGCTGAATAAATTTTTCTGTGCCATCTTTTACCTCACTTAATTAATTAACCATTCTAATGATTCTTTTTCTTTACCTGTCTCCAAAATCCAAGAATCATTTTCATTCTCATTCTGTATATAAATTCCTTGATTAGATGATACGCCTGCTATTGCACGTTTTTGTAATTCTATACTCTCCGACCTTAACCGTAAAGCTGTTTCTCTAATCCATAACCCCATACCCAATGACATTACTAAATCATCATTGTAACCAAGCATTGCTTCTGCTCTTGGGCCGTTATATATAAACACAAATAATTCATCTACCAATCGTTGTGAATGAATCATAAGAGCTTTCTCTCTAAAAAATTCTTCTAATTTAGAAACAACTAATGGTCGTGTTTTTGATGTTAATGTAAATCCAGGAATAAGTTGTTTTTCTATTCTATTAATTTTATTATTTATTTGTTTCTGTGTATCTACATACTGTAAATCTTTACTCATATAAAATAAATTATCGTAATCTCTATCAATTACTTGCTGAATCGTTGCCCAACCAATATTATTATTTTCAATAACCAATAAAGCATCATTATATTCTTTTGAAATATTAACTAACATATTTCCATAATCTCTTGTTGAAATTTTTCCTTTATATTCTGCTACTTGTTCAACATTTTCCAATTCAATTACATGAAACGCAGAATAATCTGTTCCATCTCCCCTACTTACATCAGCACATACTATATAATCTTTTGTATAATTTGGTGGCTCCCATATCCAAATATTAGAATCAACTCCTCTTTTTTCCATTGGATCTCTCACAAACTCCACTCTATATTCTTCAATAATAATACCATCAATAACTGTTTTACCAGAGGTCAGAAAATCACAATCACATTCTTGAGCTGCCATTGACGGGCCAAGTAATTTATCTTGTTCTTTTCTCCATTCTTCATCTCTATCTGGATGTAAAGACCAATGTAATTTTGAAAAATTAAATTGATTTAATCCATCTTCAGCATCTACCCACGTTTTATGA
>CALBXV010000115.1 GCA_937890045.1 uncultured archaeon | reverse complement strand
CGGCAACGACGATTAGGTCCCCCTCAAACCAATAGTGGGCTCAGATGACCCAGACGATATGACTCTAAGTGAATACCAATCCATGAAGAAACAAAATAATCCTCCCCCCACATGGTCTATACACCATCCTGACCATCCTAATTATGTAGATCCCAATCCATATACTAACCCCTCGCCCTTTGATATATTAAATGATTGGCAGGACTTACTACTAAAGGGTATTGTTAACCCAGAGGGCTTTCAGGGGATAAGTGGTGGTGGGGTGGATTAAATGATAATAGAAAGGATATAACAATGGCAGGAGTATATGATTTTGATAAAACAATTCTAGCTGCGTATGACCAGGGTAAGAACCGTGGTGTAGATATGGTAAACATGGCTGAGAAACGAAAGCAGTTTCAAGCATTACAAGACTTAAGGCAAAGTGCCTTTGATTTACAAAAGGACGAATATGAGAGGGGTATATTAGCTCAAGAACAATTTGCGGAAGACTACAATGCATTTCAAAAAAGCAACCAGGAACTAAAAGATTATAATAAAAGAGTTGATGAAGAAAGATCACGTGTGGAAAACTTGGGTTTCTTTGATAGAGATTTTTGGCGGATGGACACATTTCTAACTCAAACTGAGGATTTAATGGGCTGGAAAGCTCCAACGACAGAAGAGATCTATAAGGACAGAATGGCGAGGCAAGGGACACCCGAATTAGGAATAGCACCTGAACCATGGAAACCAGAAGTCACACCTGAATTGGCTGGTCAGCTCCGATTATTGCAACTATTAGTGAACGCTGAAAGTGGGCAAGTTAGAAATGAGAGTATCATGGATTTAATATACAAGTCTTATGAATTAGATTATTAATATTAACAGACAGGAGAAATACTATGCCGTATACAGATAATAACCAAATGAGCCCTAGAGCACAAGCAAAGGCTGCACTTAGAGAACTCTCTCGCAGATATGAAGAGGATCCCGATCAATTCACAAATCATGACGCTGAATACGTAGCTAGGGCTGCATTTGAAGCTGGTATACCATTTGAGCCAGAAACAAAGAAGACTGCAAAGTTTTTCTTTGACTTAGCTGACACTGCTTTACTTGGCCTTATCCCCAACGAATGGCGACCACAAAAGTTGGCCGAAGAAATCTATGGTGAAACATCTGGTGAACGATTTGTAGGAGACATGGCTGGATTAATCGGCTTACTCATACCTGGGTACGGTATGTATAAAGGCATCGGAGCACTTAAAAAATCTGAACGCCTGAAGAAAGCTGGCAGTTATATAAGACAAAGCACACCAGGTCAGATGGGAAGACGCGGATTAGATCGATATGCCGACAGATTATGGGGCGGAGTAGGTAATGTCGGTGGCTTTTAATCTTACAGTGTAGATCATAATGCCTGAAATTAGTAGAATACAGGCTTTAATAAAACTATACCAACGTCAGCCAGAACTATTTACATCGGAACAAGCTGATGAATTAGGTAACATGGCTGAGTCTGCTGGCTTAAAGTGGAAACCTAAGCCACAAGATTTTCATTTAATGAAGGCGTTAAGCCTTGCCTCCTCTGGTTTTATAGAAGGTTTTACAACCTTCGCTATAGGTAAGGACAAACCCAGCAATACATATGAGAGTATAGCGTATTCCCTTGGGCATCTCGCTGGATTTGCTCCTGGTATTATGGCTGCTCCATTTAAAGGCATCGCTAAGGGTGCTTCAAAGGTAGGCCTCCTCCCAATTACAAAAGTAGCTGAGACTGCAGCTAAAGGTGCTCAGACAATACACAAATACTCTATTCCCATGATGTTCGGTGACATGGCCTCAACAGGAGTCGGAAAAATTATGTCTAAAACTGGGCTTGAGGCTGCCAACTTTCTTAAGCGAGGCTCAGTTACTAGAGATATAGTACAGTCAGCCACACACCTTGGAGCAGCTTCCGCTATATCTTCTGTATGGCATGGGCCAGATGAAATTCTTAACTCGTTAGTTCATGGTGCAGTTGCAGGTGGTGCCTTTGGTGGCATAGGGAACTTTGTGAATCTAGGCAGGCTCATGAAGTCTAAAAATCCTGACCAAATAGCAAAAGCAGAAGCATTACTAAGGACTGGTATAGGATCAACTATGCTTGGACTACCAACTACCCTACAGGGAGAGCCCATTGAAATGCAGCTCTACCAGTATCTTCTAGGTGGGTTCTTTGGCTTCCAATCTATGCCATCACATATAAAGGAATCACAGCGATTCTTTCAAGAAGACCTTTACTCTGGAGAATTCGGGTCACAATTTTATCCAGAGTCAAACAAAGTATGGTCTTCTATGAGCAAGAAAACACAAGATTATATTACATATGAGATGGATACTCAGGCAAGAAGCTTTTTAAAAAACTTAGAAGTTCTTCCTAATATAGATCAATCTTTACGGGAGCTTGCTAAGGAACGCTTCTCCACCAACACCCCTTCTGAAAGACAAGTAGGCAAGATGGCAAGAGAGCTTGCGTATAATATCTATACGGGAGCTGAGGATATAATGATCGTGAAACCCGAAGGGGCATCATATAATGATGAACGAGAAGACTTTGACCAACCTATAAACATTAATGCTCCTGATAAAGCAGAAAATCCTGTCGAAATAATTGAGATATACGAAGATGGTACAGCAAATGTTGTTCGTGCACGTGGTGAATATCATGGAAACCGTGTCGGCTTAGGATATGAAGGACAAAGACCTACAGAACAGCTTGAAGGACAAGAATACGGCAACCTACAATATGTAACTATTATTGATTCTAAGTCTAAATTTAGAAGACTTAGTAACCCACTGTCACATAAGTTAGTCTTTGATTCTAAAGGAAACCCAAAACTTGTACCTACATTATCCCCTGAGCAGTGGCATGCGGTTGAACACCATCTTTATAATAAGAATAAATATATATACGGGGGTGTAAAAGATAAGGGTACCCTTCGTATACGTCCTTTACATATAGATACATTTAAATACTCTAAGGCACAGATCATTAGATCACTAGCTACCATCCTGTCTCCCGATGGTAAACAAAAACTAGAACCCGCTAGATACGCTGAATTAAACAGATCATTTGCCGAGAGTGAGGCCAAAGAGATAGAATGGCTTGGTACGGACAATAAAAAAGTAAGAGAGATGCATGAGAAGATGTGGATCTCTAATGTCCTTTCGGAAAATGAGCGTGAAGGATTCTATATTACAGGTAGCGACGACTTAAGTCTTATTGGATACAGCTATGAAAAAGGAACCATTAAAAATGTTACCGATTGGAATAAACGAGAACAGCTCCTATTTGATACAGGTATACCATTAAATCCCGATGTTATACCAGGCGGTATACTAAGCTATGCAATACTTAACGACCACAAATATGAAATGCGTACCATCAAGGGTGGTGATAAGGAACCTCTTGAATCTGATACAGATGGTTCTATCTATATAAGAAGAAAAGTATTTGACGAGATTATAAAAGCACACGACCTTCAAAATACAAGTATGCTAAAGCCTGTTATAGTATCTCGTAATGAAGGTGGTGTTATTCTAGTTAAATCTGCTGCCAGAAGAGCTACAAAAAAGATGGATAATTTCATGCGTGAAGAAGGACTTGATATGGTCTTCATGCGGTCGTCTGTTAAAGCAAAAGGAGTTACATTAAAAAGCAGTAACTATGAATTTGTAGATAATAAATACCGTGCATATGACATCGATATGCGAGTGATGCCCACTGAAGATGTAAGAATTAATACTACTACCAAAGAAGATTTTAAATCTGTTAACCCAACTAAAATAGTACGGCAGTTATTCGGTCAAATATCAGACAACCCTATCTTATCTAAGTACATCTATAATAATATATATAAGCCAATCATAGAAGGCAATCCAGAGGTTAATGCACGGATAGATAATTATATCTCTACTGGAGACCCTTCTAAACTTGGTGGGGAT
>CALBXV010000114.1 GCA_937890045.1 uncultured archaeon | reverse complement strand
TTCTTACCAAAGAAAGCTCGACCAAGAAGTTTTCTAGTGCTTTTCTGTAATTTAATTAGTGTTGCAGTATCATTTTTTATATCACTTAAAAAACTAGCTATAGTTTCACCCCAATGAATTTCTGCTTCTACTGTTCGTGGTTTTTCTGGGATTTTCATTGCTTCAGCAACACGAGGATCAGTGCCTTTGACCATCAAGTTATTTTGGTCATCATGCCAACGCATAGTTTTCTCATTGAATGAAACAGATGATTCTTGTAATTTTGCAAGAGATGTTTCAAGGGGACTATCACTATGACGAGCTATTGCAGAGCGATCAAGTATACCAGCGATGTTTGTGAGGACTTTGTAAAGTGATCCTTTATCACTTAGTCCAGCTTGTATGCCAAGTAGAGTATCAGTAGCCATTTCTTCTTCCTTTGTTATCCTCGTTTATTATTCTCTTGTTGTATTCGTTCATTTTCTTCTGCTATATGTTTAATAAGTAAATCCACATAAACTCCCCTTTCCCATGGAATCATATTATCTAATTCAGTTAAAGAATAGTTATGATGTTGCATCATATTAAAGTTTGTCATTATCATGTTCTCTAATGAATCATGAGAAAGGGCTATGCGAAAAAAGAGTTAAGTCCCTCCAATGTGATTTCTTCTGTATAAACACAAGACTTCTTATTTTTACCTTTAGTCTTTCCTGTACAGACTAATTTTACTTGATGACGAATTGCAGGCATTGTTTCAAAGAATTTTGATATCTTTTGAAACTGTTCATCAGTTAAAGACTCAAGGAAATCTGTCATTTCTTTTTCTGTATGGTCTTTAGAAGCATAGGTTGTATCGTTATCATAAATACAATCAATACTATCTACTATAGTATCAAACAATGCTTCAATTTCTGGTCTATCTTTTTCTTCGTGTTCTGCTATTTTCAACTGACTGTCAATATTGGGATATTTCATTATCACTCCCAAGTGTTCTGTTAATTTGATATTATCAGTATGGTCATCTTTAAAAAGTACTTGTACTTCATCAGTATTAACAGTAACTGCTATGTCATTCTCACATTTTGGACATTTGTACTTTAATTCAATGTCCTCTCCTTTAGCTTTGCCTCTTAGTTGAAGAAATATATATTCTATATCAAATGTAGCTAATGTATCAACATCTATATCACCAAAGACACAATTCTTAATAATGGTTTTTGTTGCATTGATGATTTGTTTTTGATCTTCAGTTTCCATAGCTAGTAAAAGTATTTTTTCTTCTTTTACCAGAAAGGGTCTGTACTTAATTTCTTTCTTTGTTGATGGTATTGTTAATGTATATTCTGGTACTGCAATTGTTGGTAATCCCATTTCATTCACTCCTATATAAAATGATGTTAATAGTGTTTAATATTCTTATTGTGCTACCTCATTTTGTCGTATTCAATGCGCCGCCTGTGGTATTTTTATCTAGTTCTTTTTGTCGTGCAATCATATCTGCGGCATAATCATACACAGCTGTTGCATCCATTATATTTTGATTGCCTACTTTTTGGTTAAAATTAGTATTTTTATTTAATGTTATGTTGTTTTGATGGTCAGATTGTTTATCAACCATATCTGGTATCTCACCATTAAGATATGTAACGTCATAATGTCTGTATGTCATAGTAACATTACAAGTCATAACTGTATTATTTGTTCCATAGTCTAGTTGAATTGCATCAACTTGTTTTGGATAAGCATCAGATAGTTTCCATTCAGCAATTTTTGACCATTGACGATTGTAATGTGTAATTGTTATTGGCCAAATGTATGTTTCAGGAACATTAAATTGGTTTGTATTCTTATCAACTATTTTGTCTATCCAATCCTGAAAAAATTTTAATTCTTTCAAATCTGAACTACAGTAAAACCCAAGTATAACATCAGCGAATACCTTTTTATATGCAACAGAACGAAAACCATCATCCTTATCTGTTGTAGCAATAGTGTTGCCTGGAAGTTGTGCTTGAAAACAATTAAGACGATATTCTAACGCTTTAGCAGCTTTAACATTTCCAAGGTCTACAGTAAATAAGTTAGGTCTTGCGTATCCTTTATTTATATTTGCTTTGATGCTATCTATGCTTACCGCCATTTTATTCTCCGTTATAAATACTTGTGACTCTATATATTTATACATCTAATATGAATTTTCAGAAGCACGTTGGCAAATATAAAGTACACAATAAGGCAAAATATGTAGCAGATTTGCAGGAAGTTGTGTACAGATCATCTTGGGAGCTCAAGTATATGAAGTATCTTGACAGACACCCATCTGTAATTGAGTGGGCTTCGGAGAATGTCATTATACCATATTATAATCAAATTGAGAAGAAAACTAGGCGATATTTTGTAGATTTCTATGTGAAAATACAGAATCCAGAGGGAGAGATTAAGAAGTATATTATTGAAGTGAAACCTGCTAGTCAATGTCGGCCACCAAAGAAACGAAAGAGAATCTCTATCAAGTATAAGAATGATCTGAAACGATTTATAATAAATCAGAGTAAATTTAAGGCTGCTCGTAAATGGGCCGAAAAGCGTGGTATGGAGTTCATTATTTTAACAGAAAAAGAGTTAGATATTCCAAAGAACCCTTATAAATATAATAAGAATGCCAGAGACAAAAGAAAATCTATTAAAAGATAAACGCATATTAAAAGCTTTGGCTATGATCGCAAAGTTTCCTGGCTTACGAAGTATGTTTAAAGTGATTGGCTCGCTCTTATTGGGTCGAAAATTTAAATCATTGAGTGCATTAGGAAAATCGCCTGAATTCTTGTCCGTTGTTAAAAAGTTTAGTGTGGCAGAAGTTACGATGTATACGCGTATACTTGCACCACTTGGTTTTCCACGACTTGTTGTGAAAGGTGGCAGAGTAATTAAGTTGTCTGTTAAACGTGATCCAGTTGCTACAACACGAACTGTTGTTGGAACAAGAGGTGGTGCAGGAACTGAAATTCGTGTGAGTAAAGTTTTACAACAGCATATAGATTTTTTACAAGAAGAATCGTTTTTTCAGAAAGCACACAAACAGGCAAAACAACAAGGTCTTATTCAAAGAAGTGAAGCTGCTCGAGAGTTCTATCAAGATTATGCTTTAACATATGGACAAAACTATCGTTCATTGAATATGTTGAGAAGTGGTGGTGTGAAGATTAGTAATATGTTATTGGGTCGTATGTATTTTTTTCGCTATTCACCAGATGAACCAGATAGTTCATATGATGAATTTCCATTAGTGTTTATGTTGTATGAAGATCAGAATAATTTTTCTGGTATCAATTTTCATTATATGACACCAAAACAGAGAGCTATTATACTTGGTAGAACATTTCAGTTTTTGAATAATACTAAATATAATAATAAAACAAAACTGTTGGTTAGAAAATTTAGAAATATAATACAAGGAAATAAAGCTTTTAGGTGGGCAAAGGCATCATATAGACAATATAGACCAGATCAGATTAAGTCTAAGATTATTCAAGTTCATCCATTGGATTGGGAGTTAGCTATCATGGTGCCAACAGAAAGATTTAAAACTGAACGGGGTGGTAGAACATCATCTAAGAAGATTTGGTTTGAAACAACTAAAATAGCAAAAACCATTTAAGGGATAAGTACTATGGCAGAAGAAAAAGCTTATGAGCCGAAACAGTTTATTGAGAGTGTTGGAAAACCTCATTTGGTGTATCCATTAGACAAAACTCCTAATAATTTTTATCCAGAGTGTATTAGTTTTACGTTTCAAAAACGTATAGGTGTTGGTTTAAACGAAGCAGCTGAAATAATTGGTTCATCATTTAGTGAGAGATTTGGTTCAAATTATGAGAATTATGCAAACGAGATTGATGATTATACCGAACTCCGCAAAGAAATTAATAATGATCCTGATATAACAGAAGAAGAAAAAGAGCTGGAATTAGGAGAACACTTGAAGAATTGGAAAGATGACCATAACGGCCAAGAACCTGATTTTAATAATTTTCAAAGAACTATGTCTGCCACTGTGACCGGCTCGAAAGAAATTGCCAGGAGAAATTTAGAATTAAAAAAGGAAAGTAAACACATACTTGGTACTGTATATTTGAATATGCCTCAAACAATCCAATTTGATAATGATGCAAATTGGTCTGGTAAATCTTTAGGAGCAATTGGTAGTACTGTAAAAAACGCGATGAGTGGTGATGCTAGTGGTATAGCATCAGCTAGTAAAGGAGCTGTAGGTGGCCAGGCCGGGGCAATTGGTGGTGCTGCTATTGGTGGTACTATAGGTTTTTTAGCAGATAAACTTGGATTGCCAGCTGGAACTGGTGTTGGCGCATTAGCTGGTGCTTTTGCAGGAGGTACTGGAATACAAGATGGGTTAGAAGCATCCCTTGGTGTTGCATCTAATCCATATGAAGAAATGATGTTTTCAGGAATTTCATTCAGAACATTTAATTTTGATTTTCTGTTCCGACCTCGAAATGGAGATGAGATTGAAGAAGTTGAAAAGATTATTAGAATGTTTCGTACACACACCAGACCATCATATGTTAACGGTGCGATGGGAAAATCTTTTATGAATAATCCACAAGAATTTCAGATTAGGTTTTTAACTATGACTCAGGATAAAAGAGATTATACACCAAATCTGTATTTACCACAAATCAAAACTTGTGTTTGTGATAAGGTAACAACAAACTATACACCACAAAGTGTTTGGACATCATATAAGGCTGGGGCTCCAATAGCTATTACAATGTCACTTAGTTTTAAAGAAAAAGAATTGGTAATGGCAAAAGATATAGAGGAGAGGGGAGGATACTAATATGGCATACTTTACTTATTTTCCAAAGATGTCTTATGATTTACGCAGAACATCTACAAATGCTCAAAATGATCTTGTTACAAATATCATGGCTCGTGTTCTTGTTAAATCTAATAGTTGGAAACAATCTGATGACCAAGCAAATGAATTGGTGCAAGCAGCTAATGGTTTTGTAAAATATATTATAAAAGATGGTGATAGACCAGAAACAGTTGCACATCAATTCTATGGTGATTCTACGTTGCATTGGGTTGTATTGTATGCTAATGGTGCTAGTATGCAACAGCCGTGGTATGATTGGCCAATGTCACAATACGACTTGACTAAATTTGTTGCAAAGAAATATGGTAGTGGTAATCTTAATGCAACACATCATTATGAATCTGGTGGGTTGGAAGTAGACGAAGATGCATCTAATGCTACTATTGTAACCAACTTTGGACATGAACAGACATTGAATGATGCTAAACGACCTATTAGAATTATTCAGTCTGAATATGTAAGTTTAGTGGTAGATGAATTTAAAAGACTAATGAAAGCTAGTTAAAAAATTATGTCAAATCAATTAACAGTCGGTGATATTAGCATCGACAAAATGAATATTGAGTGTGCAGCTGGAAAATGGAGTTTGATTCCACATTTTGAGGAGTTAAACATCTATGAAGATTTGTTTGAAAATACAATGACTGCTCATCTTACACTACAAGAAGGAATTAATATTCCGTCTAAATTTCCAATACAAGGAGAAGAAACTGTTGATGTTTCTATACGGTTAACTGGTGTTGATGATACTGAAGTATCTATTTTGAACCCACCTTTATTTCATGTGTATAATTTATCTGATAGATTTATAAGATCACCAAAATCACAGAGATTTTCTTTAGACTTGGTATCAGAACAATATATGAGTAGTTTGCATACAAAAATTAGCAAGTCATATTCAGATATGACTGCTGATAAAATTGTTGGTGATATATGGTCTAACTATCTTGATGATGATAAAGACTTATATATGGAAGAAACAAAGAATAGTGAGCAAGTAATCATTCCAAATTGGCATCCTCATCAAGCCATCAACTGGTTAGCTAAACGGTCACAACCAGAAGATAATACAGCAACCAGTTTTCTCTACTATGAAACTATGGATGGTTCTCATTTTAGAAGTTTGAATAACATGGCAGAATCAGAACCTCTAATAACAATCGCCAAACAAGAAATAACTGACGATCCTGATAAGATTGAAGCATTGTCTGTGGGTTTGATAAAAGCAGATCATATAATTCATATGAATCTGTTTGATAAAGTTCAAAATATTAAACAAGGTCAATATTCTTCCAAGTTACTTACACACGATATAGTTAAGAAGAAAATACATCAACATGATTTTAATGGTCATGCTGATTGGATGTGGAATAATCATACAGGTACATATCCACTTATAGCAGATTCACCAACTGAGTTACAAGCTGGTAATACTTACAGAGTTTCATTAGCTCCTCCATTTAATCCAGACTTAGCTGTGACAGAGGGTAGACAATTAAGTGATTATACCGATAGTCATGTAGAGTTTTATCCAAAACATGATAAGATGTATGCAAAAAATGCTGGACATGAATATGATAACAAAGTTGAAGAATGGAAACTCAGACGATCTTCACATCTACAAGTTTATGATAGTGTACGAATGGATGTTTATTGTGCAGGAGTATCATTCATACGACTTGGAATGACGGTAAAATTAATAGTGCCATCAACAGAAGGTACAAGTGATGGTAAACGAGAAAATGCATTTGATAAGCATTTAACAGGAACTTATTTGATTACATCAATCAAACATACTTTTACACAAGGTGAGAGTGGTAACTTTGGTTATAAGATGTTGTTGGAATTGAGTAAAGATGGGTTGGAACAAATGGCATCATATCGTATGCCAAGAAAACAAGGAGCTTCTAAATAATGTTTGGAGATTTCGTATGGTGGCAAGGTGTAGTAGAAGATAGAGATGACCCATTGAAGTTGGGCAGAGTTCGTGTGCGTATTCTTGGTTATCATACAGATAGTAAGCAAGAGATACCAACGAATACTTTGCCTTGGGCTACTCCATCACAACCAATCACTAGTGCAAGTATAAATGGAATTGGTACATCACCAACAGGACCTGTTGAGGGGACTTGGGTGTTTGGTTTTTTTCGTGATGGTAAAAATGCACAGGAACCTGTTATCATTGGAACCTTTGGTGGAATACCAGAAGATAAACCAGATACTAAACTTGGTTTCAATGATCCTAATGGTGTATATCCAACACAAGAAGTTAAAGAAGTAGCTCCGTGGCATGCAGCTCTTAATGAACCAGATACAAATCGACTTGCTGT
>CALBXV010000113.1 GCA_937890045.1 uncultured archaeon | reverse complement strand
GAAGTTTCTTCTTTTATAAATATCTTTTGCACTTCTTTTTTTACTTCCTTACGGACTACTTCTTGTATTATTTTCATTAACTCTTTTTTTGTCATAATAACTCCTATGTTGTTTTTACTTTATTACTTAACATTGTATTATTAGCTAATTTTGTTTGTAAAGCAATTATACCGGCTTTAAAAGGAGCCGCGGCTGGCCCACCACCTGTAACAATTACTCCAGCTGGTGTGATAGCTGCCATAGCATTTGTAAAGGTTATATCCAAGTCCGTTAAAAAGTCATTTAAAAATGATTTTAAATCATCACCCCTTACTACGGGTTGATTAGCACCATTACCTATTTTTATTTGATCAGAATTTAAATTAATAGATTGATCTCCAATAACTCTAACTTCACCATTTTCACCACTTCCTTTAATAAATATACCGTCAGATTTTATTAGTATTTTTTTACCTGTTACTGATTCTCCATCAAATTCAACACTTTCATCTGTTGTTAAATAAATAGAAGAGTGGTCTGTTTCTATGTTTTCCTTCACAGGCTCCAATGGTAATTCACTTGTTTCACCTTGTCCTGCTCTTAATTTAATATTTGGCGAATTATTTTTATGGTTTAACCCAAGTTTAATTGAATTACCAAATCTACCTTCATAAACTATTTCACCCTCACAACAACTGACAGGTTTTATATCAATATTACGTTCAAATGTATCTCCCATTTTCTCTTGAACTGTTTCTACATTACTACCAATCGAACTCGCACCTTTAGCTGTATTTTCATTTGGTGAACCTTTTACATTAACTGTTGTACTATAATAATGTCTACCATTAATTTCTTTTACAGTAACTAATTCACCGCGTACAGGATATCTTCTAACATTTGAATCAAAAGGTCTAATTGTTCCCTCACCCTTTGGTAAAATTGATTTATGTTTACTCTTTACAAATGTACCTTCAATTGCACCATACATTTTAAAATCTTTATTAGGAATATCATCTTTATTTATATAACATCTATCAACTTCAAATGTTTCTTCTGAAAAATCAACTTTGGAGAACGCCGCAGTAATTGCACGTTGTACATAAGCTTTAACTTCAGCTATTTTTAATAAAGGCATTACTTATTTTCCTGATTAAATTGTATTTTTTCATGAATCTTATCTGATTCTTTTTGTATATCCATTACAGTTTCTTCTATACCTGAAAGTAATTGTTGTTTTTCTTTATCTGACAACCCATACTCATCTTCACTGCCACCTTTTTGTTCAGCCGCAATTAATCTTTGTACTATTCCTGCCATTTTTACAAGTTGATCATCATTCTTCACATTAATTTCTAAATACTCTTTTATCATAGGAACAATCTGCACAGCTGTATTACCATCTTTGATAAACTGTACTAATTCTTTTGTAAGAATATCTAATTGTTTTCTATTGTATATTGTATTTTCATAAACGTCTTTTAGAAGTGAAGAAAGAGTTTTTCCTTCAAAAATTTCATAATCTATACTCATAGTTTCACCTTAAATTTGATAGTTTTATTCAACTATAAATATTATATAACTTAAAAATGGTAGTATATAAATATATACTGGCGTATTTTTCTACGCTGTACAGATAATTATTAATGTAAGGTTGTGTGGGTAATCACCTAACAACTATTTACATAACTAACGGGAGACAACCATGAAGGAAGTCATAACAACAGTCAAAGGATATATTGATGATTTAGTTCATCTAATGATGTCTTTTGTAGCCATCGGTGCCGTTGGCGAAGTCCTATTCGGTAGCGGTATTTTTGGAATGAATGTTATAGGTAACCTGACATCTATCATAGATAAATTCGGCGAATCTGGTTTCGCTGGACTCGTCGCTTTATTGGTGTTAGTGGGTTTATTCCGTAAGTAGGTAACGGAATGTTTGGTAGGATACCTACCCTATCAAAATGGGAAAGGGGAACTTAATGTTCCCCTTTTTTATTTTAAAAAATAGAGCCTGTATTTGAAGTGTCTATACTACCATCAGTAATAAATTCTTTGTACATATTAAAATAATATTTTTTCATTTGATTTATAACTCGTGTAATATGTTGAGTATTAGAACCAGTCATTTCTCGAATCATTATATATAACGCCTTTTTATTAAAATTTTCTATAAATTGTTTTTTTCTAAACAATTCTAAAACAGCGTCGGCTACCAAAATATCTTTTTGTCGTCTAAAAACATTAGTAATATTATTATCCCAATAATCTAACATCTGACTTACAAATTCTACATTAAATTCTTTAGTTTCCTTTAAATCTTTTTCACTACTTATATTTCTAACAAAATCTAACTTCTCTATTTTATCATGACTCTTCATTTTTTTATAATTGTTATTATTATGAAGTATCAAATAATTTTTTGCAACAATACTAAAATAAGAAAATGCTTTACCCTTACCTTCTTTAAATTTATGCATATTCATTACAAGAAAAGATACCACTTCGTGTTTTACATCCTCACTTGGAACATCAAAATAATAAAACTTAAATGTGTGAATTATATTTTCTGCTAATTTATCAAATGGATGTGCAATATGTTCATTATAAATCTTATTTCTCAAAACTACATCATCACTATCATTATATCTAATGATAGCATTTTCTGTATCCTGTGTAAAATACATTCTACTATTTTTTTTCTTTTTACGAGGCATCTACATTTTCTCCTTTTAAATTTTCCAATTGACTAACTGTATTTTTTATTTGATCGAATATTACACCTATTTCATCATCAGCTTCAAAATGACCTTTAGAATCTATTACTGCTAAATCATCTTGAACTCGTTGTATTCTCCGTGTAAAAACTTCAACCCAATCTTCTAATAATTCAGCTTTTTTCATTAAGTTCCAAACTACATAACAACCAACTAAAAACGTTACTATAAAAATTCCTAATAATATTTCTACTAACATCATTTATCTCCAAATAATTCGTTAAATAAATCTTTTGATTTTTGAGTAAGTTGTTCAGAAGTTTCATCCATTGTTACTGCTTTTTTAATATTCTCTACATTACCTTGAACTCTAATTTCTTCTTGTTGTTCTGCGCGTTTCCATTCATCATTTTCAATATGGGTGGCCATACTATCTGCTTGATGTAATATATACGCTATATTAGATTTAAGTGCATAATCTTTATTATATGACACATAATAAGATTTATTAGCCTCTTCATACAAACCATCAGTTAATCTTAAACCAATATATTCATTTTCACTCATCTTAATACTAAACTGATTAAGTAAAAATATTGCTCTATCAGTAACAGTCATATATTGTAACTTACCATTATGTGTAAAAATAGAACCTTGATTCTTACGATGCCATTCTGATTCTTGTGGAACATAATAATCTTTATCCATATCACCAACTTTACCTAAATCATGATGCATAGCTGCAAAAATTAATTCTTCATCTGTGAAATCAATACTGGCTCCACTATCTTCCCATAATTTTTTTAATTTTACTGAACAATCTATTACATGAAGAACGTGTTCTACATAACCACCAACGTGTGCATTATGAAAATGTTCTTTACCACTTGCAGGAGCCATACACATTCTATCTTCAAAGTATTGATACATTCCAAGAAGATTTTCTCTTCGTTCACTTTCTTCTTCAAATGTATCTTTTATAATTTGTATTAACCTATTCCAATTCTCCTGAATTTGTTCTGTTGTTAATTCTTTCATATTACCACCATTCATTACCTTCTTTTATTTTTTTTGATTTCTTACCCATTAATTTTTGTAAACCCTTTGGCAAAAGATGTGGATAAATTTTCTTTCCATTAAACTCAAAATATTCTTTATGAAATGTTATACCAACTTTTACATAATGTTCACCATTTAAACATCTTTCTAATACTTCATCATAATGTATTAAACCAAATTCATCTGTAGCGTCTTTTATAAAATCGTAAACTACTTTTATTAATTCTATATTTTCTTCTACCGTTACAATAGTGGACATATGAAATAGTGGATAATGAGTTTGTATATAATTTTGTCCTTTTTCCAAACCATCCAATTCACCATTTTCTAATTCTTTAAATTTCCAAAGCCCAATTAAAAAATCATAAACCATTAAATTAGCAACTAATTGACCTAATGGAATAAAATGTTCAATGTTATAAACTTCTCTTGGTCTTTTACCACCAGTATCTATCTGTGCTTTACCATTTATATCCCGTATTACTTTTAATTTACTTGAAACTGCACCTGTTGGTATAGCTTTTCTATTTTTTCCAAAGTCTCCTATAAGTTTATCAAGAACACCCTTTAAAATTCCATTATTTTTATAAAAATCTTTTATTTGTATTGGAAGTGGTTTATCTAACTCACCACTCCGTTGTTGATTTGTAGTATATCCTAATTTAGACATATTACCTAAAATAGTACTTTGTTTTTCTTCACGTAATGATTTAATTTTTTTAGTTATTTTTAATTGAAGTAGTTGTAATGCGTGATAAAGTGAATCTCGTTCTCGAATTGTAAATACATCTCCATATATAGTATCTTTCATAAAATTACTCATATTACCACCACGTATTTTTTACTTCTAAAAAATTGGGATCTTTTTTAGATTCCGTAAATGTTTGTCCAGAATCTTTAACAATCTTTTCTATAGATTCTCTATTTTCTTCTGGTATAAATAATTTTGTATATTTACTTGTAGGATCATCTTTAACTCCTTTAGATAAACACCACAATCTTATTTTTTCCCAAGTATTACTAAGATATAAATTAGGATGACTATTATACAAAAGATTTTTTTTGTAACCATTATCTTGTAAAATATGATATAACCATTCTATTCCCGCTGAAGGTGTTCTCTTAGTTAATTTTTTTGCTCCATTACACGCGTTTTCTAAATCAAGTAATAAATTATTTCTAAATGTTAAATCGTGTTCTGGTAAATCCCACTTAATTTCTTTTGGTACATTATCTAATAACTTAATAAAATCTTTTTTATCTTTAAAATAATATGGATAATCACCATCTAACACATATTTCATTGTTGGATGTTTAAATATTAAACTTGGTTTACCAATTTTTATAGCGTCTTGAACTGATAAATTCCACGTCATATAATCATTAACAAAACAAATAGTAGCATAACAATTATCCAATAAATATCTATATTGACCACCACTTGGTAAATTTTGTATTTTCATCCAATCTGGTGCTGGTTTACCTGCTTTAGGTTTTTTTGCATCACTATCAGTAATCCACACTAACCATTCATCTCTATCAAGACCTTCTGTAAATGAAATTAATTTTTTTACTCCAGTTGTAGCATTCCATCTATGATTAAATACTAATATTTTTTTCTTTGGTAATGGAAATGGTTCTGGTTCAGGTAACTCTCCTACACCTAATGGAAAATAACTTATTTTTTGTTTCATAACTTCTTCATCTACACCTTTAGATGTATGAGGTATTTTATCCCAATTGGATTTTAAATAATCCATACTTGCAGGACAATGAAAATATGATTTATACGATAAATCTATAGCTTCAAGTTGTCTAAAAAACCCTACTGGATATCCACCAACGGGTCTACTTTTTTCACAATCAACCCAATGAAAAAAATTAAACGAATCTACTGACATTCCAATTCTATCTGTTAAAAGTGCATTATAAACATTATATGTTAATTCAGGCTGATGATTAAATATAAAATCAATATCTTGTTTTTGAAAATCAAAACTTTTTAATAATGCTTTACTATCAAAATATCCTCTATTAAATAATACACTTCCAGCGTATGGAAATGGTATAATTGTTACATTTTCTCCAAGATTAGGTATTCTATTATTTTTTGGAACTAATACAAAGTGGTGGCACATTGGCAACCATTTAATTGTTTTCACCATAACCTTGTAGTTAGAATCTGCTTGATGCATAAACTTAGTTGACCTCCAACGTACTGGAGACATTACGTGTAATATTCTTCTACCGTATAATAGGTGTTTATATTCCATTAATTAATTATAACCTTTTTAATTTCAATTTAAAGTACTATAATATACAACATTTTTGTACCATTGTCAAGAACTATTTTTATTCATTATTAACAACTGAATTAGCTTTGAATATTTGAGCATCTGTAAATTTATATGGTTTTACATCTATAGATTCGAGTATATCAATACGATTTACAAATCGTTTATTCATTGTATCTCTAACTTGATAAATACCATCTTTATTAGTAGTATTTCTTAGAAGAACAAAATCACCAAAATCTAACCATCCACCCCATCGTCTCAAAAGATTTCTACTCACCGCTATAAATTTATAATTGGACGCATCTTGCGTCCTAATACGCGTTCCATCTGCGAGAATGTTCGGTGTAGAATCAGTTTGATAACGAACAGGTTGATACATAGTAACGGTAACATTCATTCCTCCCGACTTGTATTTACTTAATTCAGTTTCAAGTTCTGTAATCTTTCCTTCTAACTTGAAAATTTCATCAACATAATACCGATTGTTTTTATCAAGAATTTTTGTTGATACTTCAATATTAGTAATTAATATCAACAAAATAAACAAACTTATTAGATGTTTATTCATACTATTCTATTTCCTTTAATATAAGTATTAATATATATTTGTAAATTAACATTTTTGTGGAGCTGGCGGGATTCGAACCCGCGTCCAGTCTGTCTTTAATAAATAGTCATTCACAACTTAGTTGATTTCTAATAGGATAAAATCAACAAAACACCATCGAGTTCGTAACCTCGACTCCGCTTCATCATCCCTCTGAAGTAAGGAATAGTTTTCCACTAAGGTAAGATACTATTTCACCCAACCGTTTGTCTAACTTATTTTATATCCGAGTGTTAGACAACTCAGAGACTTATGCGTAAGCGTAAGTCGGTTGGTAATCCAGTATAGGTTCAACAAAATTGTCAAATCCCATTTCAGTATTGGCTAAATGCCAATCTATTACCAACCCTTCAAGCGAATTATCGCTATTTAGGTTTGTGAGTCTTTTATAGCAAGTTTTACTCAAACTCCGTTGCACTATATTATCAAATAGCATCTGTCGATTACCAAGTAACAGCCCCATATTTAATAATCTTCTATATCATCATCTTTTTCATATTCTACAAAAGGATTATCCATTTGTACTCTTAAATTTTCAGCTACTTGTTGAACTAAACTCCAATCTTCAAATTCTATAGCTTCATCTAATTTATGTAATAAATTTTCTAAATTATCCATATTTAACTCCAATTCTTAGATAAGTATCATTTTGTTAATAAATGTGGTAATGCTTCAATTTGTCCCGCTCTTGTTACTTCTAACAATTCTACTTTAGAATGAAACTCAGAAATATCGTTAGCCCCAACATAACTGAAAGAACTACGAAGTCCCTCTTGTATATCTTTAAGGATTCTTTTAACTTTACCCTTGTAGGGTATAACTTTGTGATTACCTTCAACATTTTTATTATCACCTCTATCGTGTTTTGAATCTAAAGAGGCTGAACCTCTATATTTTTTATATAACATTTCATTAGGCCATTCACCTATTTTTTCAATCGTGCCTGGAGTTTCCTTTGTACCAGATAATAGGGAGCCCAACATAACCGAATCAGCCCCACAAGCAAATCCTTTACACACATCACCAATATTCCTAATACCACCATCAGCAATAATGGGAGTGTTATAAGTATCAGCAACGGCGACACAATCAATGAGAGCAGACACTTGAGGGATTCCCACACCTGTCCTAATGCGCGTTTCACATAACGATCCGTTTCCGATGCCGACTCGTATCGCATCAGCTCCTTTTTCACATAAGTATTGTACCGCTTCTCCTGTTGCAACTGATCCCGCAACAACTTCAACTCCTTGTATGTTCTTGATTTCTTCAATGGCATCTCCTACAAGTTTGTGATATCCATGTGCTACATCTATAAGTAGAACATTACATCCATTATTAATTAATTCTTGTGCCCTTTCTAAATAATCCCCTGTAACTCCAACAGCCGCACATCTTGGTAAATTATTTTTTATTAAAATATGATCTGAATCAGGTATATAACATAATTTTTCCATTATTTCTGCCTGTTCTTCAATAGACATAAATCTATGAACTACACCTACACCGCCCCATTCCATCATTTCTCGTGCCATATCTAATTCAGTAATTGTATCCATCGGTGAAGATACAATTGGTAAATCTAATTTAATTTTTTTAGTAAACTGAGTAGATATATCTATCT
>CALBXV010000112.1 GCA_937890045.1 uncultured archaeon | reverse complement strand
TAGATGTTTTAGAGTCCCCAGGTAAAAAACCATATAAATATGCTAATGCAGAAATTTATAAGCTAACTGATACGGGTGTAGCAGATTGGACTAATCAGTAGAATTTGAAAAATAGGTTATAATGGAATTATTCGAACAATTTTTTGACAATCCAGATAAATTTATATACGATAAAGAAAAAAAAGATTTTATAGATCATATGAATTCTTTAAAAGAAATGACAGTAGAGGAATCTACGTTATATAAAAAATGGAAAGAATTTAATCATAACGAGTATGAAATACGTCAAAAAGCAAGTAAAATTCATACATTAAAACCTAAGTTATGGAAACCTACTAATATATTTGATAGAGAAAAAACATTAGACGAGATACGATCTATTAAACCAAAAATAATTTGTATAGAGCAAGGAAATCCTAAACAGAATGAATATTGGAGTTTAGTTAGACGGCTTATACATACAATGGAGTTTACTGCAAATCCTGGAAGAAATATAAAATTTATTATAAGTGATGAAACAACTAATAAGATATTAGGAGTGGTATGTTTAGGTTCAGATGTTATATCAATTACTGCAAGAGATTCTTGGATTGGTTGGAGTAAAGAAAATAAACTTGATGATGGTAGGTTAAAACATTCTGCTATAGCAACAACAATATGTTCCACACAACCACTTGGATATAACTTTTTAGGTGGTAAGTTAATAGCAGCGGTACTTTCTACAAAAATATTTAGAGAAAAGTGGGAAGAGTTATATGGTGAAGTATTAGTAGGCATGACTACTACATCACTTTATGGTATACATTCAATGTATAATGGAATTCCATATTGGAAAACTCTTGGAGAATCTAAAGGAAGAATTGCTTTGAAACCAGATAATGATTATTTTAAGAAGTGGCATGATTGGTATAAAGAAAATAGAGCAGATAAGTATGAAAAACATATTACAAGTAAAGGTGGAGAAAGCGGTCCCGTAACTGGTATTAAACAGAGAATTATGTCATTGATATTTAGAGAATTAGGAATATCAACTTCTAAATATGAGCATGGATTTAAGCGTGGAGTTTTTTATTTAACGTTTTATGAAAATAGTAGAGAGTTTTTAAGAAATGAAATTTCAAAAGAAGAATTAAAATTAAAACCAAGAGTAGAAAAAGATATTGATGGAGTAATGGAATGGTGGATAAAAAAGGCTTGTAAAAGGTATGAAAAGTTATTAGATTCTAATAGAATAAAAGATGAAAGTTTATTTTATGGAGATATTATTGGATTAAATTGGGAAGAAACTAAAGAAAAATATTTAAACGATGTTGGAAGATAAGGTTACGGATTATTTTGTTGAAAAAGTTCCTACTAACGCGGTTGAGGATTTTATTAGAAAATATCATTATTCTCAAAGTATTCGTGGATTGCATGTTAGTTTTTGTTTTGGTCTTTTTACACCGAGGGGAAAGTTTGGAATTCCTAAAATGATTGGTAGTATGATATTTGGTGTACCTGCTATGGCAGGAGTTGCAGAAAATTATATGCCAGATGAACCAAAATCTGTTATAGAATTAAATAGATTGTGTTGCATAGATAACACCCCAACTAATACAGAAAGTTATTTCATTGGTAAAGCAATAAGATGGTTAAAACAAAATACAGATTATAAACTTATATTATCATATGCAGATACAAAACAAGGACATGAGGGAGTTATTTATAAAGCAACAAATTTTATACATTTAGGTATGACAAATAAAAGTAGACAATTAGTTGCTGATGGTGAAATTTATCATGCAAGAATGTTAACTAAAAAGTGTCCCAAGGGGGATGAAATTAGAAGAAGAATAAAAAATAAAGATGAAAATATATGGACAGAAGAATTACCTGCTAAGCATATTTATGTGTTACCACTTAATAATAAAATTAAAAAAAGAGTTTTAAAAAATATATAATGGATATATTAAATTTTACAGAAGATAAATTTTTAGATAAAGAATATAAATATAAAATTCTTGTATATCCAAATATTACCTTTCAGCAAGATTTAGAAAAAGATTCTTATGTGGTTGTGTTAGGTAATATTATCAGAGAGTTAAATAAGATTCGTGATGATATTCATTGGACAATATTTTCACCACATGAAATATCAAGTCTTAATTTTGAAAACACTACTCAATTAAATTTAACGCTACCATCATATCCAAATGCTATGAGAGTACATTTTGATTATGCTAATATAATTAAACAATTACAATGGAAAAAAACAGATTACGATATAGTTTATTCTCATCTACCAGAACATACATTACAGTTAAAAAATACAATTATAAATAATACTAATATAGAACCGCGGGTTATTGGATATACTCATTGGACGGAATTTCCTGAAATTACAAATTATAATATGACTATGATGGATGTAAATTTTTTAGGGTTATTAGAAATGGTTAGATGTGGTATTAATACGCAAGGACAGAAAAATTTAATTTTAAAAAATGCTAAGAAACATTTTAATAAAGATGTAGTACAAAGATTAGATGAGATACTTGAACCACAATATCTTGGTTGGGAAATACCAAAGTACGAAAAACAACCTACAGATAAAAAGATAATTGTATATAATCATCGTCCACACACATATAAAAACTATCCTTGGTTTTTAGAACAAATGGATAAGTTATGGGAGAAAAGAAAAGATTTTGAGGTATGGGTGCCGTTAGCAGAATCAAAAGAGCGGAAGTATATAACAATAGATAAATATGATCGTGTTGGATATTTTTCTAAACTATCTTCTTGTTATTTAGGTGTATGCGCAAAACAAAAGTATAGTGGTTGGGCTATATCTGCTACAGATGGTATGAGTGTTGGAGTACCTTATTTATTTTCTGATGATGATTATTATCACGAGTTAGCTGATAGCGCTGGGTGTTATTATAAAGATGGAGATGATTTTATACTTAAAGTAGAAAATTTATTAGATACGCCAGATTTAAGAAATGAGTGGTCGGATAAATCACTAAAAAGATTTGAAGATTGTAAATGGGAAAAGGCAATTATTCCATTCAACAATATGATAAATGATACAATAAAAAAACTTCCCATTTTAAAAAGTGATACGGAAGGTTACAAGAAAGTTATAGATTTTATTCACAAAAAAAGGTCTGTAAGTAAAAAAGAAATTATGGAATATTTAGGTTGGGGAGTTAGAATATCTTTTAGTGGATATAGAAATAGATTAAGAAATGAACCAACAATTAAATTAACAAAAGATAGATACGAGGTAAAATAATGAAACAATTAACACCAGAACAAATAAAAGATAATTGGGATAAACTCAGAGAGTTAATCACAACTACATTTGAGGGAGATCGATTAGAGAAACTCAATAAGATGTATGATTACTTTGAAGAAAGAATGTGTATGGCGCCAGCAAGTGGTAAAGA
>CALBXV010000111.1 GCA_937890045.1 uncultured archaeon | reverse complement strand
AAACTTGATTTTTCATAATAATATAATAAAAATATAAAAGAAACTAAAATGTTTTTCCTAATAAAAATCTATTTTAAAAAATGAGTTTTTAAATAATATATTAGCATATATAAAATATGAGCAAGAAATTTCATGGAATAATACCAGCAGTTTTAACACCTTTTAACATAAAAGAAGAATTGGATATAGGATCTTTATTAGAAATAGTTGATTTTCTAGTATCTAGTAAAATTCATGGCATGTTTATTTTGGGATCTACAGGTCAAGGACTAATAATGGGGACAAAAGATAGAAAACAAGTAGCGGAGAATATAATTGAACATACTAATAATAACATTACAAGTATTATACATATTGGATCTAATAACATAGAAGATGTAATAGAATTAGGAAAACATGCAATAGATATAAAATCAGATGCAATAGCATGTGTAACACCACATTATTACAAATATGATGAAGAAGCTATGTTTGAATATTATAAAAAAATATCATCAGTATTAGATATTCCAATTTTTCTTTATAACATACCACAATATACTGGATATGATATTTCAATTGAATTAATGAGAAAATTATCAGATTTACCTAACATAATAGGAATAAAAGACAGTAACGTAGAGTTTTCAAAGCAATTACAAATTATCAAAGAATTAGGAGATGACTTAATATTATTAACAGGTACAAACGAGAAAATAGATTCAGCATTAGTAAATGGAATACCTGGTTGTGTTCCATCTATATCAAACGCATTCCCAAAAACTTGTGTTAAAATTCATGATAGTGTACAAAACAAAAACATTAGAGAAGCAAAATACTTACAAGAGAAAATAAATTCTATTATAAAATATTATAGTAAGACAGTAGTTATATCCACATTATTAGAAACATTAAGAATAAAAGGTTTAAAGTCAGGATATGTAAAAAAACCATTAAGAAATCTCAATAATAAAGAAATTAATGAATTAAAAGAGATATTAGGAAAATGTGAATTAACGTAAAGTTATAAATAAACTATTATAAAATATAAATCAATCAGAATATATTGTTTTATAATTATCAGTTTTGGGAATTATACAAAGAAATTCGCCAACATCTTTTGAATCATTTTTATACCAATGTTTTACTCCAGCAGGAATAAATATAGCGTCACCTACTTCAGCATTAAAAGTTTTATTTCCAACCCCAATAGTATAACCTCCTTTTAACACATATTGTTCATGTTCAATATCACTATGATAATGTTCAGGTATATTACCTCCAGGCATAATTTTAAATTTTCTTAATTCGAAATTTGGTGCACCGTCTTTTCTACTAACTAACGTTTGAATTTCAGTACGATCTGCACTATCAACAGGAAGAGATTTAATTTTGTTAGATTTTTTTAACAGATCCATAATTTATTTTTAATAAAATACATATAAAAATTAATCTTCAACTTCAACATATTTACCTGGATTGAATAATCCTTGTGGATCAAATAATTTTTTAATAGATTTCATTAGATATAATACATCATCGCCATTATGTGATAAGATCTGATCTTTAAATAACTTCATTTTTTGAATTCCAATACCATGTTCACCAGTTATACTTCCACCGACATCTATCGCATACTTACATATATCTTCAAATGCATGACTAGCATTCTCTACACTAACAGGATCTGATTTATCATAAAGTATATTTGGATGAACATTACCATCACCTGCATGACCTAATAAAGGAATTGTCAAATTATATTTAGAAGCGATATTTTTGACAGTTAAAAGATAATCAGATAGTTTATCAATTGGAACAACAACATCTTCAATATGTATACCACTAGCTAATTGTCTCACTGCTAAGTAAGCAGTAGCTCTCGCAGAATATAATTGATCAGCTTCTTCTTCAGTTTTAGGAAGTATGATTTTTGAACTACCGCTAGATTTACAAATTTCTGTTATTTTATTTAAAGAATTTTTTTTAATTTCCATAATTATTAAAGCTTCACAATCAGGTAAATTTAAATCAGTAACAGCATTAATAGCTTGAATTACATCCTTATCCATAAATTCAATCATACTTGGTATAATAAGTGATTTACGAATATTTTGAATAGTGTTTTGAGCATATTTTAAATCATTAAAGAAAATTTGCATTAAGACAGTTTCATAAGTTGGAATTGGAATTATTTTTAACCAAGCTTCAGTAATAATACCTAGAGTTCCCTCACTCCCAACCATTAAATGTACTAGATCATATCCAGCACGATTTTTTGCTAAAGGTTCACCTAAATTAACAGATTTACCATTTGCTAGAACTACTTTTAAAGAAAGTACCCAGTCTTTTACTGTACCATATTTCACGCACTTCATTCCACCAGATCCTTCGGCAATTGCACCACCAACTGTACAAATAGAACTACTTGCAGGGTCAGGAGGAAAAAAGAAATTATATTTCTTTAGTTCTTCATTTAAATCTTCAAGAGTAATACCTGGTTGAATATGAACATACCAATTTATAGGATCAATTTTAATTATTTTAGTCATTTTAGATAAATCGAGAACCAAAGAATTATCAAGAACTACAGCCCCTGTAAGACTTGATCCAGCACCCCAAACTACAATTGGTATTGAATGTGTCTTAGCATAATTCACAGTTTTTATTATATCATTTTCATTATCAGCTCTTATTACAGCAAATGGATTTGCCTCATAGTCACCCATATCTTTACTATAATTAATAATATCAGAAGTTTTTACTATTTTATCCATTCCAAAAATTGATATGAGGTCCTG
>CALBXV010000110.1 GCA_937890045.1 uncultured archaeon | reverse complement strand
CTAAAAGAGTGACTTGATGTTCTGACGGTGCATTGTCAGGATTGATGGTGGCTACGCGATTTACTATCGCTACTGGGTTTGTGAAACCTGTAGATATTCTTTGGCAAGGGTATTACAGGTAGAGTACTGCACCGATGGGTGCCCTCTAACCAAATGGGAGTGACAGGTTTCTTCGGAGACCTGTTGCATGAGGAAGGAGAGTAACTTCTCTAGTAATCGTAGTGACAGCAACCTAAAGCAAGAACCTCTTGCTACGGTATTCTCACAGGTTAATGAGTTTGCTATCTCAAGCTGTGAAGTATTAGTTGTGTTGTACATCATCTTATATGTGACAATGGTCCTAAAGATCAGTCATCAGGATGATACTGACAGGTATCTAATACTATATCGTGAGGACGAAAGTCCCTAAAATAGTCGTTACTAGCGGGTAACCCGGTGCTTTGTTAAAGCATCTCTTGAATCCCGTCACACACTCTTTTAAATTATTAAACAGAAAGGAATGTTATGAAAATAGATGAAATTAAATATCGTGCTGAATATAAGAGAAAGTATGGTTCTACCAAGAATGCATCTAAATCATGGAAGAGATTATGTGTTGCTATGGATAGAATAAGGAGAAGGAGAAAACAGTCATGAAATTATATAGCCAGACAAAGAATGGTGCTTTATTTCTTATTCGTGGTGTACCAGGTGCTGGTAAGACATCATTTGTAGAGCAGATACTTGCTGATAATATGGCAATACAACCACACTGCTCTGTATCAATAGCAACTGATGATTATTTTTATAACAGTGATGGAGATTATGAATGGGATGGCAATCTCCTTAAAACAAATCATGAAGCATGTCAGGCTCAGGTTGAAGAATGGATGATGAATAAGATAACAACTAAGATATTTATTCATAATACATTTTCAGTATATGATCCTGATATGAAACCTTACCATGATCTTAAAGATAAATATAACTGGTTTCTCTTTTCAGTCATTGTTGAGAATAGACATGGTGGTATGAATATTCATGGTGTTGATCCTAGAAAAGTTAAAGCGATGAAACAACGATTTGAGGTGGTGTTATAATGCCTAATAAGAGAGCTAAACGCAGAAAACAGGATAGACGTGAGAAGAATAACGACTTGTCTAAGCATGGTCGAACAGCATCTCAAATTAAGAAACGTAAGATAAGAGATGAATTACGCAAAGCAAAACACCTAGAAGGAGGTGAATTTTCAAATACATGAAAAAATATCATTATACTAAATTATCGTCTAAGTACAAGTGTAGAATATGTGGTAAAAACATTAAATTGAATCTTATTGCAAGAAAGAAGTATCCACCACAGCTCTGTTACATACATTGGATAGCAAAGAAACTTATAAATAAAGGAGAACAGATATGAAAATATACTCGGGAGTATTTTTTGATTCAGGTCTACATATGACCTTTGATTATAATCCCATTGATGGTCCTGTCTTTCCTCATGGAGTAGAAGATGGAGATAGTGCTATGGTAGAAATTAGAGAAGTTATAATACAATCTGGTTTTGGTGTATTACGTTGTGAAATAAGGATTGAGGTGCCAGAAGTATCCTCGCGAGTAGTTTTGGATAAACAGTTTGACATGAAAACACCTCTTCATATTACTTTGTATACAGCTAAAGGTGTTAGTCCAGTTTCAACTGGTGAATATCTGTCTTCTAAGTCAACCTGTGGACATTATGTAGCTATGCCTGATGCGAATCGTATATTTTATGGTAAATGGGGATTCTTTGAAACAGGAGACAATAAAAATGCCAATAGATGAAGTTGACAGTTTTCTAAACTGGATGGAAAAAAAGGATATAAGAAGAGCTAAGTATGAATTAGGTTTAATATCATGTCCATATAAATGGAAGTATGAGTTAGCTCACTGGTATCAGTGGGAATTTGGTGGATCAGAACGTGCTGCATTAAGAAAGAGTAAAAATCAACTTCTTGCAATATGGCACAGAGTAGCAAAGGAGAAAAACGATGAGGTTAGATAATTCTAGATTATATAGTGTTTGGTTAACAGCTGATGAGGCTGCTAAGTATTGTAAAATGCATAAAGTTACTTTAAAGAATTATACCAGAGATGGTACTATTCCTGTTAGTAAAGCACATGGTAAAAATATGTATAGAAGACGATGGTTAGATAAATGGTTAGAAGATGGTTCTGGATATTATATGCCAGTTTTCCAAGATGATAAAGCTTTTAGTATTGGAAGGAAATTTGTTAGAGGTGGTGATATAAAATGACAATAATGTATTGGCCAATCAATGGACCTACAATATCAAAAAATGATGATGGTGAATATCAAATATCATGGATGGGTGATTTAGATTTTAATCTATTCACAGAAACTGATTTAAGAATGATGCTAGGTATGATTGATGAAGCTAAAAAAGTAAATAATAAATATAAGCATGACCAGCTTAATGAAGTTAAAGTAACAATTAACATGGCACCTGATATTGCACCTTATGAAGACTTAATAGAAGGAAAGAAAAAAGAAAAATAAGGAGAACAGATATGAAAATATCCTATTTTAAGTGGATTATAAGAAAGATACCCCATATGTTTCATAGGAGGCATCCTTCGTTTCATTGGAAATATTGTATGGGATGTGGTAAATTTTATCGTTCAAGACAAAGGTAAAATTATGTGTATTGCAGATATTGAAATGCCACAAGAAGTAGATATATATATAGAAAATACTGAGGATAATATGAGTCTAAGACGTATTCTATATTCAAAACAAGATTCAGATTACTTTGATAAATATACAAGGGCATATGAATATCTGCAGAGAACAATGAGATATAATTTTGATGATGAACCTAATTTTTCATAAACTTTAACCCCTACCTCGCAGGAAAGGAGATAAGAATGCTTGAAGTCATGTTTGACATAGCAGGCATATGGATATTATTATTAATATATCAAATACTAAGGAGATTAGAAGATGAAGAAGCCAATTAAATATAAAAAGAGTGGGAGAGACGACTCAAAATTATCAATAGCTGCTTGCATATTATTCTATCAAATGTTACTAGATAAAAAGAGAATAAGTAAAAATGGTTCAGCTGTAAAAAGAATGCATGAATTAGAAAAGAAGTATTTTAATGGAGAACGTAACTTCAAGAGGAGAGAGAATGAATTTCAACACGCAACATCCAAAAGACAAAATGGAATTTGTAAATAGTATGAGGGGTCAGTATATAATATCACAAGCATTAACAATGGCACGTAGACAATTAATAAAATATGAAAAGGATAAAAATCTATCAAAAGCAGAGCCTAGTAATAGAAAAGATATGGATTATTTACTTGAAGTTTTTCCTTTATATAAAATACATGAAAAATCTTTTAAGGAGATTAAAACATGATACATACTGGAAGAAGAGATTGCTCATGTAATAAATGTAGACCTTCATTTGATAGTAAATCAATGGACAAAGTTTTAATTAGATGTAGTGATGAATTTATACGTTTTCTTAAATGGATAGCATTTAATGATGAACCACATATGTATAATTGTTTTCCTAAGAATATGGATATATGGGATATGCGAGAAAGAATGAAACATATTATAGATATAATTGAGAAACCTTATCATTATACATCTGAATATGAGAAATTTCAAAAGTGTGAAGAGCCATGTCCTGATTGCGGCAATGAAATCATAGTAGTTGAGTTTGGAACATCAGAATCAGATGAATCTACTGTTGGTATTATGTGTGAAAAAGAATGTGGATATACTTATGAATGGTCAATTTAACTTAGGAGTAATATAAATGACAATAGCAACTACATCAAAAATAGCATATAAAGATATAAACGAAGATGGAACAGTCTCAACACAAAAAGATAAAATTGTAGAAATAATGAATATATTACCTGATGGAACATACTCACTTAGAGAATTAAAATACTTAACTGGATTTGATATAAATGCAGTATCTGGTCGTGTTAATGAATTAAAGAAAGATGGAATACTGGAAACTACAACGAAACGAAAATGTAAAATTTCTAAAAGGTTAATTTCTCCTGTTATTATAAAAACATGACAGACCAATAAAATGGCATGATGGTCAATAAATCCTCTTTAGTATTTTGATCTAAGTGTATAAATAACTAAATTTAGAGTGATGAAAGGAGAATTTTAGATGTACAAAAGCGAAGACTGGATAGACATAGAAAAAATATATCACGAATATCTCGAAAGAAAAAGAGAAGTTAATAAAGTAAAATATGAAGATTTTAAAGGATGGTTCAATGCATCTTCTGCTGGAAGTTGTTATCGTAAGATGATATATAGAGCAAGAGATTATGAAGTTGATCCAATAGAACACAGAACAAATAGATTACTCAGACTTGGCACCATTGTCCATAGTGACATTGAGAAATCAATAAAGGCATGGTTAGGAAGTCCTAAATATGAACTAGTCACAGAATATCAAATACAGCTTCCACAGTTTCTTGTTGTTGGACATCTTGATATTGGAGTAATTGATAAGAAGAATGATCGTATAAAAGTTTATGATATAAAGACCTGTGGATCATGGAAATGGAGAATGAAATTTGGAAGAAAACGTGATACAAATCCATCAGTAAATTATGAATTACAGATTGGAACATATGGAATTGGATTAGGAAAAGATTCTGGCACAACAGATGTAAGTCTCAGCATTTTATGGTACAATAAAGATACAAGTGCAATAAGAGAAGAGCCAATTGCAGATGAATGGATGGAAGAAGCTTATGAATATTGGACAGAACTTAGAGAAGTATCTGATAATACAAAGCATCCTGAAGAATTAATTCCAGGAAGTCCTAATGTTCCATTGTGGAATTGGGAATGCAAATACTGTGAATATAAAGATAAGTATTGCCCAGGAGTATCAATGCCAACAAAAAGATAAGGAGATACATAATGAGTGTATTTAAAATGTTAAATGAAGTAAATGTAAATGAATATACAGAAAAGAAAGGAAATTTCACGTATCTAAGTTGGGCTTTTGCTGTTAGAGAACTTCTTAAAGCAGCTCCAGAATCCACTTGGAAAATACATGAATATTCTCATGGTAACGGAGAAATAGTAGCCCCTTATATGCGAACTGGTGCAGGTTGTTTTGTTAAAGTAACTGTGACAGCAGATAATGTAGATAAAACACAAGTTCATCCTGTATTGGATCATATGAATAAAACTGTTGATGAACCTAATGCCTTTCAAATAAATACTTCAATACAAAGATGTTTAGCAAAAGCAATTGCTTTACATGGATTAGGTTTGTATATATATGCAGGTGAAGACTTACCTGTCCCACCTGATCCATTAAATAGTGACCAGATTTCAGAAATAATGAAAGTAACATCAAATATAGGTGATGCTAAACTTGCAGATAAAATCAAAGCTCAGATCGATGATGGAGTCATTAATGATGCAAACTTTAAAGGTTCTGTTGCTAAATTAGAGAGGATGAAATCATGAAAATGGGAGCATCTTTTAATGATACAGAATTATTTATAACAGGACATGAATATACAGTTGGAACAAATGATGGGGCACAGTTTCGTAGAGTAACCTTTACTGGGACACGACTCTATCATGGAAAACCAATGATGACATTTAAGACTCACGATAGCCAGCAAATAACAATAAATCCTAGTTTTCATTCATATACAATAGATGAAACAATAAACCCCGAATCAACAGAGGAGAAACTCAATGGGTAAACTAACTGTAAAACAAGCTGAAGAACTCGTTAAAAAGGGTGTTCTTGATAAGGATACTCTTGTCTCAATGAGAACTGAAGGACTTGTTAGTTCAAGACGTAACTCAACACGTAGATTCATGAAAACTGCAGATAATACATATGTATCACCTCAGTTATATTTTGCAGGACTGAAAGGTGCGAAATATTCAAACAAGATGAAGGAATTGAGAGATAAATTCAACAACCTTGTTGATGAATACACAACAGTAAGAACAAACAGCAAATAAGGAGAATACGATGAAACCAGTAGAAGCTACTTTCAATGAAAGTGAAGACGGTTTTACACCAACAGTAGAAGGTACATATCCTGCTCATATTACTACTTTCGAGTCAAGAGAGTATAATCAAAGTAAGGTATTTAATCTTAGTTTTACAATAGCTGAAGAAGTTGGAAAACTAGATGTACCTAAATTAGCTAAAGACGGAAATGGTGGATGGATACAAGCTATAAATTCTGATGGCACACCTCAAACGGTGAACGCAGGACATATGGCTGGTAACATGTATCGAATCGATAAAGGTGTTTGGCTAACTCCTAACCCTACAAAGGGAGAGGGTTGGAAGAACCGTAGATACAAAGAGTTCTTTGAGAACATCGGAGTCACATTTCCTCAAGATGATGAAGGGAATGTAACATTAGGTGAAATCGAGAAGGATGATGTAATTGGTCTTCCTTGCTTAGTAGAATTGAGGGAAACTTCATTCACAAATAGCGAAGGAAAGAAACGTACAGCTATGAAAGTTACAGATGTTTACCCCTGGGGGGATGGACAGAAACTTTCAGAAGATGAAATAGCTGAGGATGTTCCTTTCTAACAGGAAGATGAAAAAGAGAGTCAAGGGGAACGGTGTTGAGGACGTAATACTAGTTAGCACTGGCGAAAGCAGAAGAAGCTTTACCAGATTCATTCTTCTTTCCCTTTCATTCTCCTAATCTTAACTTTAACAGGAGTATGAGTGATATGCAAAAGGAAGAGATTATTAACAAAATAAGAGCTATGGATGTTCTTGATACAATTGAAGAAGTACTTAGTAAATACCATAATCATGACTTAGAAAAAGCAACAATAAGACACAATATTGCTAATGAAGTACATAGCTTAATTATAACTGATGATAGTAATGTAATGTCTAGAAATGATGCTGTATTAGTCAAACTTGCAGAAAGATTAGATGTTGGTCAATTAAAATATGGAAAGAGCATTCCACGTGATGATGGACGGAATTGGATAAAAGAAAGCTTAGAAGAAATACTTGATGCTATGGTATATGTAGCAAATACATTATTGATAATAGATGAGGAGAATAAAGAAGATGAATAAACAGGCAACTGTCCTAATAAAATTTACTGATACAGAAGTAGATTTATTAGTAAATAGTTTACGAATGTCAATATCAACATGTGTCCCATGTGTAGATAATAGTGAATGGAAAAAACCATATGAAAAGATAAAAGGTGATCTTAAAAGAATACAACAACAGTTTAAAGAAGGTTTTCAACCTGTTAAAAGAAGTAGACTTGATTTAAGAGATGATAAAATTCAAGAACAAATAAATCAAGAAACATCATCAAGAATTGGACAAGCAGGTTGTACAAGTGGTGATTGCGATTAAACTGGAGTATAATTATGAAAATAAAATGGAAACCTTCTCGCGGATACAGATATTTAGAGAGTTTAAATCCAGGAGATAGATTTTTAACAGAAAGTAATTTGGAAGGTATATTAGTATCTTGTAATGTTAATGCAAATGTAATTATTACTGATGTTCCTTCTATTCTTGAAGAAGAGGATGAAGTATATTATCTTGGAAAGAAGATAATATCAGCTAAAACTCAAGTAAAGGAGATTGGAAATGTCAATGATGGGATGGATACATTATCTGGCTAGTGAAGGAAGAGAAAGGGAATTAGAAGATCATTTAATTAGTTGTGGTTTTAAATCCCCACTGGAGGCGGCCAGAAAGTTTATAAAAACTACAAACAACCTGAAGGAGAATGAAGATGAAATGCCCAGCGTGCGGATTCAGCGATCAAGGAAATTACAACCCACAAAAAAGAATAGTAGCACTCCTTTCAGAAAGGTCAAAAAAAACACAAAAGATACTTAGAAATGTTATACGTCTTATAAAAAATATTCCCTCAGAAAATACTAAGATTAAACAATTTTATTTCTTACAAGGAATATCAAATATTAGTGAAGATATAATTCAATTAGTTGTACACAAATACGTTCAGGATGAAAGACATACGCAAGGGAAAGGATTTCCTTATTTACAAAAGATGATCCAACAAATGAATACAGATAAAGAAAAGTTGTTAGAATTAGAAATAAAGAAACATGGTAGAACGCCATCAAAGAAAAAAGTAAAAAGAAAGGAGTACAATAATGTCTACAGTAGGAATAACTCAGACACTGTTTCCCGTTAAAGAAGTACCAGCTATTCATCATAATCTTGATGAAGTTGCAGATAATACTGGATATAAGTTTATAGTTAGAGAGGATACTGGTAAAATTCTTAGTTGCATGACGAATGAATATAAAGTTGTAACAAATCAGGAAGTTCTCTCGTCAGCCAGCAAAGTTCTAAAATCACATAATGCTACTCTTAGTGAAGTAAGAATGTTTGGAGATGGAGCAAGAACAAAATGGGTATGGAGATTCCCAAAGATGAAAGTAAAAATAGATAAAGATGATTATGTTAATCCAGAAATAATAATTAAAAATAGTTATGATGGAACAACAGTTGTTGATGTGATGGGGGGCGCATTCAGAATGGTATGTTCTAATGGAATGGTAATAGGATTCCTATTGGGAAGAAAAAGAAACGTACATAATGTATGGAATAAATCATTAGATAAATTAGAAGATATAATAGAAGAAACTGTTCATAAAATTACAGATACATTTGATGATAAATTCCCAGTATTAGTTGAGACACCAATAAAGAAAAGGCACGTTTCGGAAATTATAAAGTTAGTACCAACAACTGCGATGGAGCCATTAACTCAATATTTATTATTACATAAACCTAAAACATATTGGGATTTATTAAATGCAGCAACATGGGTAGCTACACATAGTCTCGATAGAAATAGAGAAAGTACTCATAAAATGGAATCAATGATTTATCCTAAAATTACTAAGTGGGCAATTGCTCAAGCATAGGAGAATAATATGGGTTATACACATTATTGGTATAAAGAAAAGGAACTTGACTCACAAAAATGGAGTGATTTCACAGAAGATACTACTGCGATAATAAATGAAACAACAGAACTCTGTTGGGAAAGCGATCAGTTAGACCGTAAGCCTGAAATTACAGATGAAATTATACGTTTTAATGGTAAAAGCGATGGTGGGCATGAAACATTTTATTTCACCCGAGTTGAGATTGAAAAGGATAAAGCATTTGTAGCGACAGATGAAGATGGTAAATACTTTAACTTTTGTAAAACAGCACGAAAACCATATGATAAATATGTTGTTGCAATCTTACACCTTGCAAAAAGACACTTTGGAGATAAAATATATCTTGCAAGTGATGGTAAAGATTCAGAACTAAAAGAAGGAATTGAGCTTATCGAGAAGATATTCTCAGGGGATTGATTTCGCGGTAATAACAAAGTACCAAACCGTGATAAGTTCAAATTGAGGGGGCTTGGAAGATGGCTAGATGGAATAGGTGCCCTGCAGGCTAACCAAATCCACACATCTGCGACTAGACCGAGATTCGCTACCGCAAGTTATGAGTCTCGAAACGCCTTGCCAAGTCCCATCTAATTAAGGAGCCCAGTTAGTACCTATCGCCCGGGCATAAAAGCTGGAACAGTAGACGCAGGGATACCAGTGGGCTCCTTAAAAATTTAAAAGGAAGGTATATTATGAGAGATCATGAATTAGAAGATATATATGATAGATTAT
>CALBXV010000109.1 GCA_937890045.1 uncultured archaeon | reverse complement strand
TATTATCAACCATCATTGGAAAAGTATCTCCACTAACCTTATCTAAGGCTGTACCAACACTATTAAGAATAACGACATCCCCAATGTGTCTGTCATTTTCTATTAAATATTCATTTAAATTCATTATAAGTTCCTCTCAAATCTTACTAGATCTTACGAATAATTTTCGTCAAAGTCAAGTGTTTTTTTCACTTTTTCAATATCTTCTTTTAAAGAATATAACTCATCTCGTGCGGAATCTATATAATCCCTTGAATCAACATTTGCGTTATATTCTGGTAAAGAATAGAAAGCGTCATCTAATGAACCTTCTATTTCTTCTAATTTTTTAAGTATTTCTTTGTATTTCATAACTATCCTATCGTATTATAAACATTTCCAAAAATTTTGTATAACCATCCACCACTCCAATCAGAGTTTGTGTAAGAAGCGGGAACAAGTACTGAACCACGAGAACCTTTAGCTGGTCCTCTCCAACCTGCGGCTTTAAGAATTTCACCATTCCGTTTATTTATAAAACAATATACAGAACGACTTCCACGAGTATTCATTTCAACCTTGAAATACTTACTCCCACGAGTGTTCAATTCGTATGAATAACCGTCAGGCTTATCCATATTATTGTTTAAATGGTTCATAAAATCATTGACTGAATCATTCAAGTCAATATGTTTAAAAGTTGTTTTCATTAGATTCTCTCTCATTTCGTAATTGATCTTACGAAATTGCGCAACAAAAGTCAAGGCTTTTTTTCACTTTTTTTATCTATATTTGATAAATAAAAAGAACCAGTACCAAATAGAATCATTATAATTCCAAATAACAATATTATTATATTCGATATGTATTCAAATGTTAAATATGTATGTACCATTTTAATTATTCCTTTATTATTTGTGCTGTAAAAATATAAAACTTAGCTTCATTTCCAGTCCAATATCTAGTAGGTAATGTAGCTTTATTACAAAGACTACCTAACCATTGGTCAAAAGTCCATCCTTGTTCTGTAGCTACTTGTGGAAGATAAACTGCACTCTTACCATTACCTTCAACGATTAATCCATGTTTTCCTATTTCTATATCTTCTAATTTAGATTCTCTTAATAATGATAATATAGATACTTCTATCTCTAACTCATCTACTTCTTCTGATCTAACTGGGGGAAATCTTTGATCATTTAATGCTGAATTTCGTGTTGATGTAATTATGTTTCTTGTTAAAATATCCGTTGGTTGTATAATACCAATACAACCACGTAACATTCCATCCTTTTTTAATGTAACAAATACTCCCGCTTTCTCATTAAAATATAAGTCTGTTAGTTCTGGTTGTGGAACATTAGATAATCCCTTAACATAAGAGTTTAATGTCCATCTTGCTAACTCTATCGCTTGTTGTGTTTCTTTAATCATATTTTCTTTTCATTATAATTAAACTTAAATTCATTGTTGCAGTAAAAGCACTTGTGACTGTAAGTGGTATCGAATTAGATAATATTCCATATGTAAACCATAATACAGCAGATGAGAAGGTAAGACTCAACCACCCCATAGATAAATCCCTAGCGTGTTTTGTTGTATATGTTTTCCAAACTTGTGGTAAATATCCAATTATACTTAAAATTCCTGCCAATAATCCTATTAATGTTATGTAATTAATCATCCCAAAACGCTCCTATTGATGTATAACCTACAACTCTATTTCTATCTCCTACAGTATCTCCAGAATTTCTGTAATCTAATATTTTAGGTTTAATACTTTTTTTATAAATATTTCTAATTGAATTAAAAAATGACATCATGGGACCAAATCCGCATGCTTCTACTAATCCGTTATCGTGGGCATCATATAAATCTTGTATTCTATCCATCTGAATAAAATCTAAAAAATGGCCATCTATAGTTTTTGCTCTGTCATATGGATGATAATGAGATAAATCAGATGATATAATAATTAAATTTTTCTTACTTATATAATCATTTAGTATACTACGACCTAATTGAATAGATTCATAACTTTGATCTCCCATAACTAATGGAACAAGTTTCCATCCTGGTTTTAATACCTTTTGTAAAAATGGAAGTTGGACTTCAAGTGAATGTTCTTTACCAAAACCCAATTGAGATTTATTTACTCCATACTTCTCTAATACATCACTATCAATAGTTTCTACAACCCCAAACGGTGTTTCTATACCAGTTCCTATCCAAGTCTTTATTCCATGATAACCATCAAAATGACTCGGTGCCAATATGATTACTTTTTCATATTCTCTATCTTTAAGATATTTAAAAGAATGGGCGGCAGTATATCCTGAATAAATATATCCAGCGTGTGGACATACAAACCCAAGTGGATCTCCATAATCCTTAATAATAACTGAATCTAAACATTCATCAATCTGTCTGTTTAACATACCACTATCAAGTGGATAAAACGATCCTGCAACAGCTGGTTTCCTAATCATAAAATACTCCAGAAATAATTGTATCACATATACTGCATTTGTTTTTATTCATTCTATTTTCTCTAACTGAATGCCAATCTCTTTGTATTAAATGTGTTTTACAACTTGGACAATATGTAGTTTGTCCTTCTATATCATGTACATTTCCAACATAAACATATTTCATTCCCATACTTATAGCAATTTTTCTTGCTATATTTAAAGTGTCTTGTGGTGTCCTTGATAAATCTCTCATTTTAAAATCTGGATGAAATGCAGTAAAATGTAATGGTATGTTCTCATCACAATTTTCTAATATCCATCCTACCATTTCCTTAAACTCATCTTCTTTATCGTTATGAGTTGGAATAACCAAAGTAGTTAATTCTACCCATACATCTGTTTCATTATACATCCATTTAATTGTATCCAATACATCTTCTAAATGAGAGTAAGTTAATTTGTGATAAAATACTTCAGTAAATGCCTTTAGGTCAATATTTGCAGCATCAATAAAAGGATAAATTTCTTCTCTTGCTTCTTTTGTAATATAACCTGCCGTAACCATAACATTTTTAATATTAGATATCCGTGCTTCCTTTGCTATATCCATAACCCATTCACCCCAAATTGTAGGATCATTGTAAGTATATGCAATACTTGGACAACCATTTTTCAATGTTATATTAACAATATCTTTTGGAGTTAATTGTTTATGTGATTGAACTTCATCTAATTTATTTTTAGATATGTCCCAATTCTGACAAAACTTACAACCAAGATTACAACCTGCAGTTCCAAAACTAAGAACTTTTGTACCAGGTAAAAAATGATTCAATGGTTTCTTCTCTATTGGGTCTACTGCGAATCCCGTTGAAGTTCCATAACCATCTTGGTATAGTACTCCTTCTCGGTTTCTACGAATGTAACAAAACCCAGCTTGATTATCTCCAATCTTGCAATATCTTGGACATAAGGTACATAACACCTTATTGAGACTCATCTGGTAGACGCCTTTAATAGGCTCCCACCATTTTGCTATTGGGCTATTCATATTTTATAATGAGACAAGCCTATACATCTTTAACTATCCGTAAAGTCGAATCTCCAATCGTTACTTTTTACTTGTCTCATAATTTGTGGAGTTGTAGGGAGTCAAACCCTAATTGCCGCAGTGCAAGTGCGGAGTAATCTCGTTATACCACAACCCCATACTTCGTGTCATCAGACACAAGCTTTTATTTGTTTATTAATATCATCTTTATATTCATTCATTCTTGTTAGTTGATGGTGGTTCTGACATAATGGAACTAAATTTTTCACATTATCATTATTATGATCATTGTCAATATGATGCACATCAACTGATTTATCCCAACCACATATTATACACTTTGGTTCATATTTCCCAAAACATATTTCTCTATATTCTTTTTCTTTATTCGGATTAAAATTTGGATGTATTCCATTATTTTCATTTGTCATTCTTTTATAACCAGTCTTACCAACTCTGTTATTATATTTTGCTGAACAACTACTATTACAAAACTTTAACTCTTTTCTAATATGACAACCACACTCTTTACATTCAGTATAATTAGTTGGATTAAACATACAACCTAACTCGTGCTTCTTTATAGTTCCCAGTTGAAACTTCTCATTACAATGACTACACTTCGTATATTGTTTATCTCTATTATGTTCCCACTTGGAATGATTGCCAATAGCCGACACACTATCAGCCTCAAAATCACATTTTTTACATTTATACATTTTTATTCTCCATTATCTATATATAAATATAAGGAACACTAAGTTTTCGTTCAACTATATTGTTCTCCCAAACTGAGTTACAGCCCCGGCCCTCGGACTATTCAATTACTTGATCTTACGAAATAAAATCTATAAAGTCAAGTTATTTTTTGCCTGAATTAACATTAGCATTAGGAAATATAATACTACCACGAGCACCTGCAACTCCAGCTGGTGCAATTTTTTCCTCTTCATCTTCTATAACCTCTTTTATAACCTCATCTTCTTTTTTTACTTCTCCATCATCATCATCTGGTGAAAAAGTTTCTTTGACTATTTTCTCCATCAATGATTTACCTTCTTTATACAGTCCAAGTCTTCTTGGTTTCTTTTTCTTAACGGGGCGATCCTCAGAGCGATCCTCTTGAAATGACTGTCTATTCACCATAGCTATGTTATAACTTATAACAAGTGCAACGGCCATAGGGTCAAACACAAAGATAAGAATAAAAATAAAGAACTTAACCACTGAATCAACGTCAGTCCCAAATGCTCTTGCGAGATAAATTGCAGGACCTACATCAATACCAGTTTCTATCAAGGCAGTTTTTAAATCACCTATCTCTGATTTAACATCCAATATCTGGTCATTCATTTCTAATACCTTTGGATTATAATCTTCACGAAGTTTTCTTTTCGCTGTGATATAATTGTCGGGTAATTCTGATATAGCGAATTCTAACTCACTTTTAAGATATTGTTTATCTTCTTCTAACTGACTTAATCTATCTTCTTTGTATAATAGTTTGGTAGATTCTTTTTCAAACTCTATCGTAGCACCTTGATAGGCATTAGATAGAAAGCCAAAAATACCAGCACTCGTTATTAAAACTAATATTACAACACCAACTGTCATATAGTATTTTAACCAAGTATTTACCTTAGTCCAATACCTATATAAAAATGATGCTGAAACTAATTTTGCAAATTCTAAGCTACCTGCCATAATAATTACGGCGAGAGTAGCTCCGCTAAATAATTTAGATAATCCAAATACTGAGTAAAATGCCGCACTACCCGCTACGAGTAATGCAGCTAATCCTACTAAATATGGAAATATCCTACTTCTTGTGGTATCCACATGATTTCTCCCAATTACTAATTAATCATCTTCTAACTCTATCAAATTAACTATTTGGTCAATTTGGTTTTCAATCCCCTGTAACTGATCTACTACGACCTGAATTGGTGTACCAACATCACCTGGATCCGTTGGAACTACCAAACTTGATTTTAACTTTTCAACTGCCAATTGTAATTGGTCAAGTTTCTCTGAAACCAACTCTTTCCTTAACATACTTTTCCTTTGTTACTAATAAATATAATATATATTCCTTATTATTTAGATTCTGCTACTGAAGCTTTTCT
>CALBXV010000108.1 GCA_937890045.1 uncultured archaeon | reverse complement strand
GGTTCTTTTTAAGCGCCATATAGTACGCTAATCCAGAGACCATTGGCGGAATAAACCGACTAGGTATTTCTTGATCTTCAGCAGAAGCACCTACATCATCTATTCTCTGAATACGATAAGATAAGAAAATATCAGTAGAGTTTGGAGGAGTTGGCCAAAGATATAAAACAGGAGTAGTTTGTCTATCAACAAAAAATTCTGTTGGTCTAGCCTCGGTTGTCTTAGTAGGAATATTTAGATATTCTTGCCGACCAATTCTTGATAATTGATAATCTGTCTGGATACCATTAATGGTGCGTCTAAGGACAGCCTCCAGTACATCAATATCATAAGCGTTCAACGTATAGCTTGCCGTGCTTTCAGTTAAAGTTAAACTGACTTCAGCAATCGTCCAAATATTAATACCTCGATTAGACCAATCCGCGAACATAACATTCATAGACCGTCTAGCCGTTGCAGCATCATAACCTGTCCGAGCCTCTAGCCCAGCAAGCTCATACGCTTCTTCTATTACTTCTCCCGTATCTAATGAGAATGTTTTAGTACCCGAAGTAGCCATGGTTTAAGAACCTGGAGCTTCATAATACTTCAAAAATTCACACCATACAGTGTACTCATTACCTGCATCAGATGTAGAGGGGACAACAAATAAAACATCGCCTGAATAACCAGATGCTGCTGTATTTTGTAATCCACCTATAGTGCTGAAATCAAAGGCATTGTCATAAGACATGGTTAGAAAAGTAACATCGGTGGTTGCATCCCAATCAAGAGAAGCAGGAGCATCAGTGCCTCCGCCAACTGTATACCAAATTCTATTCAGTGATACATGTGCGCAAGACTCACCGTTTAAAGTAGATGTGTTTAGTGCAGAAACATCTACTAAAGTAGTGCTACTTGCACTTCCATCAGAATAAACAGAACAATAAACAATGAGCTTCTTTTCACCATCATCTTGATTAGTGGGACCTGTGACTGTATTAGCCATAATTTATCCCCCTTATTCAAATGGAGTAGCTAAAGTACCATCACCATGCAAGTATGCCTCACAATGCCATACTGATGCTGAAGTTGCTACCAGACGGATTACTCCACCTACCAACCAGCCTTGTGCTGCTGTACCCAAATCAATAGTATCATCATCACTGGCATCAGGAATGAAAGTATTATTATCTGTTGCAGTTGCTGGATCAAATATATAAGCAAAACCAGAGAATAAATCACTGGCATTGTCTGTATTAATCTGTCCTGCGCCTGTAAAGGTTGTACCAACGATAAAGGTATAGTTATATCCTGCTGCGGCTGTAGGTAGTGTTACTACAATACCTGCTGCCCTATTCAGTGTAAAAACTGTGC
>CALBXV010000107.1 GCA_937890045.1 uncultured archaeon | reverse complement strand
AAAGGAAAACAATGAAGAAAAAGGAAACGGATAATTAAATGAAAGCGTTGACTTATCAGTAAGTGGAAGTTCTTAAAAATGAAAATATTTATAGTAAGTAAGGAATTATAACGTTATACTTATACTTAAAGGGGTTTTATGAAATACGCATTTTTAATACCAATATATAATACAATTAGTGGTAGATTATTACCACAATTTTTAAATTTACAAGATTGGTGTTTACAATTAGATGGAAAGATATATACTGTAGTAGGTAGAACACATAATGATGGAAGAAATTGGTTAGCTACTAATGGTGGTGGATTTGCTAATCCTAATAAATTGATTGATAAAGTAGATTATTTAGTTTGGTTAGGTGCTGATCAACAATTTAACTATCAACAATTGAATACATTATTAAAACAAGATCATCCATTTTGTGCAGGTTGGTATGTGAAAGATTTGAGTGGTACTGCAATGATAGCAGATTGGGATGAAGATAATTTTAAAACAAATGGTACAATGAAATTTTGGAATACTGGGGACATAGCACAAAAAAAGAAACCATTTGAAGTGGATTATTGTGGATTTGGATTTACAAAAGTATCTACTGATATATTTAAAGAATTAGAATATCCATTCTTTAAGAATAAAGTGGTATCTATTGGAAAGTATAATGAAAATGTATCAGAGGATGCTACATTTTGTTTGGATGTAAAGGAAAAATTAGATATAAGACCAATTATATTACCAGATTTAAAGGTTGGTTATTTGAAGGAAATATATATTTAATGATATTTATTATAAATGGAGATATTAAATGCCGTCATATAAAGTAGTAAAGAAAATGTTCGCACCAGATCAACCTCATGATCCTGTTTGGGCAACACGTTCAACTATTTATGTTGCTAAAAGTGGTTCTGCAGATGAAGTATTTGAATATGATAATGTAACAGAAGCGAATACTAAAAGAGATGAATTACAAGCGGCAGATGATACTAGAGATTTTCAAGTAGTTAAAGTTGATTGAAAAAAAACTTTAATTTAGGTTTTTATAGTTATATATATTAATAACTTAATGTACATTATTTAAAGGAGAAATACGTTATGGCTGATGAAGTAAAAAGTAGTACTGTCAAATTTTCAGAAGATGAAATGACAAAACTACAAGAGTTACAGAACTCTTACCAGCAAAAGCAAGTAGAGTTTGGACAACTTCGGGTTCAGAAATTAGTTCTTAGTCAACAGATGGATGCTTTGGAAGAAAGAGAAAAGCAAACTGAACAGGAATATGTAAATGTTCAGCAGGAAGAACAACAGTTGGTTAATGAACTTAATGGAAAATATGGACCTGGTAGTTTAGATCCACAAACTGGTGAATTCACACCAGTAGAACCTACTGAATCTGCAGAATAATAAATAAATTTCCCTAAATATATCGTTTGACATTTAACGTTTATACTTATAGATGAGTGTTTTACACTTATCGTAATATAAATTAATTTATTAGGAGAAAGATAATGGCAGAACGCATAGTTTCGCCGGGTGTATTTACCCGAGAAAGAGACCTATCATTTCTTCCTCAAGCAATTGGAGAAATAGGTGCAGCAATAGTTGGTCCCACAGAAAAGGGTCCTGCTTTTACACCTACAATCGTTAGAACTTTTGCTGAGTATGAAGAAATGTTTGGATCTACCTCAAAAAGCTTTTATACTCCTTACGCAGTACAACAATATCTAAGAAGTGCTGGAACTGTAACTATTGTTAGGGTTCTTGGTATTGGTGGATATGTAGTAGATTATGTCAATCTTCAGTTAACTAGTTCTTTAGGAACTAAAACTGTTGCAACGCTTGCTCCATCCAGAGGTGGGGGAGCAACTAATGACTTAGCAGCTACAACTTCCGGCTCAAATGGGGATTGGTCATCCTTTGATCTTGTTGTAAGTGGGAGTAATACAACTGCTTTTTCAAAAACAATTTCATTCGATACTTCGAGTGCGGATTATATAGAGAAAGTATTGAGTTCAGATTCGCAAGTACAAAAATCAGGGACTACTACAGCACCTGTATATCTTTATAAGAATTTTAAATCACATACGTCTACTAAAGTATATACAGATTCAGGTGGTCAGAATAATTGGTCAGCATCCGTATCAATAGGAGATGGAACATTTGATTTTACATCAGGTGTACAAACCTTTGATGCAGATGGAAACGCCAATTCTTGGACAGGAAATAGTAGTTATTCAGTAGCTAGAACACCTTATATTCAATCACAGTTAATAAGTGGTGGTAGATATGACTTATTTAGAGTTTATACTCGATCCCATGGTTCTGATATGAATGGAAATTATAAAGTGTGTATTTTAAATATGAAAGCTGCAAGTGCTGTTGCTGGTTCAGATTATGGTACTTTTTCATTACAGGTTCGCAGGCATAATCCTGGTGGACTTGATAATGATAATGTTGTTGAACAGTTTGATAGTTTAACTTTCGATCCAGAAAGTTCAAATTATTTTGCTAGACAAATTGGTAGTAGATTTGTTGAAATTGATTCCAATGGTAAATTGACATATAAAGGTGATTGGCCCAATATGAGTAAACATATTCGTGTTGGTGATTTTAATTACCTTGAGAGTTTCCCAAAAACAGTTGTTCCAATGGGACATGAAGAAGTAACTAATCCAATTCTTGGAACTGCTTCACAGGTTCCAACTGCTTCTTTTATAAGACGGCAGAATAACGCACAGGGAAGTTTTGATGCTAATGTATTTTATGGATATAATTTTAGCTCTACTGCTTATGATAACCAACAGTATTTAGCACCGATTCCTTATAACGCAGGAAGTGGTAATAATATTTCAATGAGTCTTGAAGATATGTATGGTAATGACAATGCAACGGATTTGGGTGGCAGTACTTATGCAGGTACTAGTACACAATTAAGTCTTACTAATTCACATATTAGACAGAGGAAATTTGTTGTTCCTTTCCAATGGGGATTTGATGGAACGAATCCAGCAACTGCTAAATCAACAGCAAATGATATATCGGCAACAAACACACAGGGATTTGATTGTTCAAGTACTGCTGCAAGTGGTACTGTTTCGTATAAACGGGCAATTAATGCTGTAAGTAATCCAGATGAATTTGATATTAACTTGTTAGTATTACCTGGAATTATTCATGAGTATCATCCAAAAGTAACAAATCACGCTATTGAAAAATCAGAAGATAGAGGTGATTGTTTTTATGTAATGGATGGTTCAAGATGGGGTCGTTCGGTAACTAATGCAGCAAGTGATATTAGTTCATTAGATACTAATTACGCAGCAACTTATTATCCTTGGGTTAAGATTCTTGATGATGGAAATAACTTACCCGTTTGGGTCCCACCATCAGTTGTATTGCCTGGTGTAATAGCATATACAGATCAAGTTGCACATGAATGGTTCGCTCCAGCTGGATTGAATCGTGGTGGTTTAACAACTGTATTAGAAGCAAAAACCAGATTAACTCATGCTGAAAGAGATGAACTTTACGAAGGTAGAGTTAATCCTATTGCATCATTCCCAGGTCAGGGTGTGGTTGTTTGGGGTCAGAAGACTCTACAAAGTAAACCATCTGCTCTTGATCGTGTGAATGTTCGTAGATTGTTGATTAGGTTGAAGAAATTTATTGCTTCTTCAAGCAGGTACTTGGTATTTGAACAGAATACGGCGGCAACAAGAAATCGTTTCTTGAATATCGTCAATCCGTTCTTAGAATCTGTACAGGCAAATAGTGGTTTGAGTGCATTTAAAGTAGTGATGGATGATTCTAACAACACACCAGATGTTGTAGACAGAAATCAATTAGTTGGCCAAATATTTATACAACCTACAAGAACTGCAGAATTTATAGTTCTTGACTTTGTTGTAATGGCAACGGGTGCTACATTCCCAGAATAATCTATTTTATAGAGATAAAAAGCCCCATTTTTTATGGGGTTTTTTATTGATCTAAAAAACTTCAAAAAAACTTAGAAGAATTAATAAATTCAGTTTGGATGATTTTTTGAATTGTTTATATTTATATATGAAGTGAATTGAATTTAAAAAAATTTGGAGAAATAGAATGCCAGAATTACTCGATCCTTCTGAGATTATGTTTACACCCTTCGAACCGAAAACGAAAAATCGGTACATTATGTACATCGAAGGTATACCAGCATATCTTGTAAAGACTGCTAACAGACCAAGTATTGCATTTGAAGAGATAGAACTTAATCATATTAACGTAAAAAGATATGTTAAGGGAAAGGGTGCTTGGGAACAACTTGAAGTTACTTTATATGATCCTATCGTACCATCAGCTGCACAAGCAGTAATGGAATGGGTTAGGTTATCACATGAATCGGTAACTGGTAGAGATGGATACTCAGATTTTTATAAGAAAGATTTAACATTGAATGTGTTAGGTCCTGTTGGAGATAAAGTAGAGGAATGGACTCTGAAGGGTGCTTTTATACAAACAGCAAACTTTAATGATTTAGATTGGGCTTCAAATGACCCAGCAGAAGTTACTTTAACACTTAGATATGATTACGCAATCTTACAATTCTAATTAAAACGGAGAATAATAATGAGTGAATGGATAGCAGCAAATTGGGAATATGTTCTGGTCGCGATCTACGCAGCAGAAAAAATCGTGAAGCTTACGCCGACCAAATATGACGATATCGTATTTGATATGATTTTAAAACCAATTAAAGAGAAATTCGCACCTTCAAAATAATTTAATAAAGATTAAAAAGTTATACTTATAAAAAAGGTTATTAATCTTTATAGTCAAAAATATACTTAATAAAAGGAGTTAATTATGGCTGAAAGCAAATTCCCATCGGAAGTTGTTAGTCTGCCTTCACAGGGATATTTTTATCCAGAAGACAGTATATTGTCTAGCGGCAAAATAGAAATAAAATATATGACAGCAAAAGAAGAAGATATTCTTACTTCTCAAAATCTAATTAAACAAGGAGTTGCATTAGATAAATTATTAGAATCTCTCATTATTAATAAAGATATTGATATGAGTGAAATGATTATTGGTGATAAGAATGGTTTAATGGTTGCTGCTCGTATTCTTGGATATGGAAAGAATTATGATTTTTCAGTTACTTGTCCAGCTTGTGGGGAAATAAATAAAGATACAGTTAATTTAACAATGTTACCTGAAAAAGAGATTGATTTTGAAAAGTATCCAAAAGGTGTAAATGAGTTTTCATTTACATTACCTACATCTAAAAGAAAAATTACATTTAAAATGTTAACTCATACAGATGAAAAGGAAATTGATGCTGAATTAAAGGCAATGAAAAAAGTATCTAAAAATACTGGAATTGATCCAGAAATGACCACTAGGATGAGAAAAATAATTTCATCTGTAGATGGTAATTCAGAGAGAGCGTATGTAAATAAGTTTGTTAATGAAGAATTTTTATCAAAGGATTCTTTGGCATTTAGGAATCATTTAACAGTAATGACACCTGATATTGATATGACTTATAATTTTGAATGTTCGTTATGTGCGCAGGAAGAGGAGATGACGGTCCCTATGACCGTCCAGTTTCTTTGGCCTTCAGCCAAAGGATAAACCGAACATCCATGAACAAATATTTCAATTAATATACTACGGTAAAGGTGGATTCACTTGGTCTGAAGCATACGATTTACCAGTATTCCTTCGTACTTTTTATCTAAAGAGGTTGTCTAAAGCCTATGAGGATGAGAAAAAAGAGTATGATAAAGCCAATAAAAAATCTAATACAGGTATAAATAAACCTCCCAGAGTTTCAAAATAACATTTTCTCATATTCTAATATTTATTATTGAATCATTCCATTCGTTATTAATATTATCTATAGGAGTATAAAATGGCAACAAGAAATAAACTTTATGAAGTTCTTTTAGAAAAACTAAGTGATTGGTTTAAGAAACATAAAAGTTGGGCCCATCTGCCGCCTGAAGTAAAAGATGCAGCAAAAAAAGATCCAAAAATCAAAAAACAATT
>CALBXV010000106.1 GCA_937890045.1 uncultured archaeon | reverse complement strand
CAATATGGATATGGTGGTTAAATAATTATTAAGGATTAATTATGGCAACTTATAACATGAAGTACGGTGGTGCTACAGGTAATACAATAACAATCAAAGATTTTATTGAGTTAGCAAGGGATACTAATTCCATAGGCATATTATCACGGAAGAACAAGAAGCTGTATGATGAGGCTGTAAAAAAGGGCCTGCTTCAGAAAAATGCCCAGCCTAGAAGTATTACATTAAGTCAGGCAGAACGGGCCAAAACCGATGAGCCAACAATTCCTTTACCAGAATCCGCTGGCTATAAGTTTGATAAACTGTCCCGTGATGAAGAAACGGGCAAGATGACAATGGGCCCCCGCCATCCTGATTTTATTAAATCTCTTGAGGCTGATAGACGGGCAGGCTTGGGTACATATATGTCTACGGATAAAGAGGGAGGTTTATATTCCTTAAAGCCATCATCCCTACGTTCAGATTACACAAAGAAATCTACAACTGGATACATTGGTAAACATAAGATGACCGATGGTAGCGGCAGGATGGTTACAGATTTAGCTGTCACGGGCAAGCTTCTACATAAAGGTGAACTCGTTTCATATCCATTACTTGTTCCTACCTTAACACCAGACGAGCTCAAGGAAGTTCTTAAAGGCAACATACCTCCATCAGCAGGAGAGAAAGCACTTGCCCATGCCAGGGGAAGAATTGAACGTGGACTGGATCCGTTTCATGCAAAACGACTTACACAATACATGCCCCTTGGTCTTACGGGAGCAGTACTGAACTCTAGCAGTAATGAGGGGATTCTTAGTGCCATCGGTTATGGATTTGCACAGGGTCTAACCACAGAGATTCCTGCATTATTTGGTAAGGCTTTGGAGTTTGCAACACCCACTTTCCTTAAAAATAAAGGTATTAACCCAGGTAAAGTAATAGCTGACTATGCTGATGAGAAAGCTGTTGAGTGGTATGGCGAGCATCAATATGAGGGGCTCGCCAAAATAATACACGAAGGAACTAAGATGTTTGCTCCTAGTATATTTCCACCTGCTGCAGGGTTTACAGCAGGAAGACTTCTTCTTAAATTGGCTGCCGTTTCTTCGTTTGTTGGTGCTGCTAGAACCGCTAATACTTCTGGTAGGTTGTTAAAATATATGAGATTCAGCCATAAAGGGTTTAAGGGTTATCCAAAGTCAAAGGCGTTTAAATTATTAAAAACTTCTGGGGAAATAAAAGACGCTACGGCTGCATTACGTTCTGTGGATAGAGCACTTCTTTTATATGCGTCAACAGCAACCGCTGCAATGTTCGGAGCATCACAGGGACAGAGAACAGAAGATGAAATATATAAAAGAATTAATGAGCTGGAGGCCCAAGGCGAGTATGCAGAAGCTGAAAAGGTAAGGCGTACATTATGGTATGCACCTTATTCTACTGCTATTATTGAAGCTACTGGTGAATTAATCGGAACCAGATATCTTGCCAAGTTGTTTAAGGTGGATATTAATGATATATTAAAAGGAGGAGGCTCGTTAAAGTTCGTCCAAAACTGGTTCAAAAACCTCCTTAAAACAATGGGAGTCGAAGTAGGTACGGAAGTGGGTCAGGCAGGAAGCCAGGCTGCAGTAGAAAAGTATAGTGATATAAGACCAGCTGCAAATGTGTTGTATGAAATGATAGAGGTGGTTGGCCCTACCATATGGATGACATTGATGACGGCAGGCTTAGGTGTTCATGGTCAAATGCGTGAAGTTCGTGATAAAACCTTATCAAGAGAACAAGCTAAAATTGACATGTATAACTTTCAAGAATCCATAAACCCTCATACGTTTAACACATCCAAGGCTCGTACGCTAATACCACGGGGCACAGAAAAGGGAGATAATAATAGTATAACACAGATCTTTCATGACCCTGGAACTGGAAATGATATTCGCCTTAATACATTCAGCGAAAAGGATGGTATAAAAAAGGCAAGGGCAAGAATTAAGAAGTTAAAAAATATGATAGCATTTTCTACTACTGGTACATATTCAACCCCAGGCGGTAGAAATAAAGCCAGAGCAGATATAGATAATTTAGAAAGTTATGTGAAGGGAATCGAGGCTCATCTGGGAGGTTTAACTTATGAGTTAATGGATGACAACACGTATGATATAATACGTACAATAAAGACACCAGAAGAAGATATGAACGAGTTGGGAACTGATGAGGATGTTGGTATAGAACTTGCCCGAATTTCTATACTGGAAGCTTCAATTAAAAACGATCAAAATTATATAAACAGGACGGAGAAGGAACTAAAAGGTGGTATATTCCGAAGGGGAAGGGAGGATAAAGGATATAGGGTAAAAATTGATAAAGCTAAAAAAAATATAGATGAAGTAACCAAGGAACTTGAGGAAGCCCGTGGAAGATTAGAAGAGGCCAGGCACCGTGAAGGGCCAAATGATAAGACCAGGTCTAGTACTAAAAAGCGAAGCTTAGTTGATAGATTTCTGCATAGAAATAATAAACCCAGGGTGCTTATAGCTACTGGACTAAAAACAAAGGAAGATGTTAAAGAGCATATGTCTAAATATAGAGCTGCCGCTGTAGAATATTATAATAGACAGGTGGGGCGGTCAAGGGTTGCAAAAACCGATGCCCAGGTCGAAGCCCTGTTTAAGCAGACCAGGGCTGGTACTTACCTGTTTAAACGCCTGGGGATGCTAGGGAGTGAAGCGGTAGAAATCAAGTCCTATATAAAGAGAAGAATAAAAAAGTGGGAAGGTGTAATAAAGGCAGCGGAGGAGACGTTAAAAGCCACACAGGTAAAGAGAGCTGAAGCGGCTGGGTTGAAAGCGTCAATAAAAAAACACCGAACATTAATTAGGCGGTGGGGTATCTTCTTAAAGAAGATTGAAGCATATATAAAATATATTGATACGGCAATAGCGAAAGCAAGAGAAAAAAAGGTGGCGGCACCAGATGATAAAGATGAAGAGGTGCAGGTGACTGAGGGTGATCAACAGGAACTGAATGACGATGCGAAAAACTCGTTATTCGGAGATAATAAGCCAGAGGGTAAGATTTCTAGTGACCCTAAGCACCCACATAGAGGTTGGGGCTGGAAGAAAAACTCCTATGCCAGTAATTTCCAGATGCTTAATATTCTTCCCAGTGGAATGTTAGCTACTATGATTAGCGAATTAGACCAATCAGTAGAAAATAACGTATTAACCAAAGCCGAAAGAGAAAACGGTGATGCATACAATAGACTAGTCTTTAAAGTATTAGGTATGCCTGATAATGATGTTGACCAGAGAATTATAGAGGATTATGGAAGCGATAACGTAGGTGAGGCCTATAAACTTAGGGCACTAGACAAGAAGTACCGAGATGAATTATTAGAGAAGGTTAGAGGTAAAGATGCTGTAAAGGAAGATGATTCAGGTATGGCAGAGGTTGTAGGCATGGATAAAGATAGTACACGGTATTATTATGACCCATACCCTTCAACTAATCCAACAGTATCATTGAAAGAAACTGTAGAAGAGGTAGAAAGTGACGGAAATCCCACAAAAATTGAAGCGATAGAACAAGTAATGAAAGCAACGATGTTTGGTGAGTATCATACACTTAAAGCCTTAGAGGCAGCTGGAGAGATTAAGGACGTAAAAGGCTGGCATTATTACCTTAAACATGTTTGGTCCGCACACAAGAAAGAGGTGAACAATTCACTAGGGTTTTTGGGGAAACTTACTGGTGAAGTGAGAAAAGGTACACCAGGTGCAAAGTATTTTCGTCAGTTACAAACAGATTCGAGGGTTATGCGGGCCAGTAATGCCTTTAGGGAATCTTTAAATCTGGGACATGTTATGGCGATAATAGTACCATCAGTTGGAACAGAAAGAAATGAAGACGGCAGTCCCACAGCCAGGGAAAAAGCAATTACTAATGCCTTTAAACGAATTGATACCCCTGGTAATATACTTGAATGGAGGCGTGGTGTTGGTATAAGGTCGGGGAATACATATTTAGGGCGTGTTCTTGAATTTGATATGTGGCTTGATAGTTTTATAAGCGGTATAAAGGATCCTGATAATTTATATAAAGATTATGGTATAAAATTAAATGGAGATGGCACTCTTAATTGGGGTGAAAGCAACATGGACCGTTTCAAAAAGGTTATGAGCGGGTTTAAACACCACCTTGAAAGTCCTAAAGGTACGAAGAGAGGTAATATGCCTAATACTGTGATAAACAAATATACAGCTATAAGAAAGTTAATTAATGATAAAAGATACCCAGGATTTAGTATGGATGAGGTATTACAGGATCTATACCCAGACAGGGACCGAGCATCAGTTGCTAGTAATAAAGTGGCAAGTCGAAGATTATTTACAAAGGCTATGGATGCACTTAACAAGACAATACGAGATAAAAGGCATCGTATAAAACAGCTTCTTGATGATGCAAAAAATAAAACATTAAGCAAGGAAGATGCAGAAATAATAAGAATAGAAGAAGCAGAATTAACTAATCTCACAAAACGAAGAGCTTTAAATTCAATATTACCAGACTCTATGGGAAGAATAGGCGAAGTGTTAGATATGGAGATGGATGATGTAAGCTTAGACAAAAAACGGCTACATTTTAGGTTTACTAAAAAAGAAAAGAGCCGATATGCAACATTACATGGGCTTTTAGATTCAGACACTATAAGATATCAAGAAGAATATCTTGATAGCAGAGAGTCATATATAAATAAATATCACCCCACTAGACATAATGAAGCAATCGCCAACTCGTATTTTATAAGTATTGACGAAAAAAAGAACGAGATAAAATTAAGCCGTGCTGCTAATGAAAATCAAGCAAAGGTGTATGCCTGGAATAACACTCCTTCAACACGATCTAATAATAATCGGGGTAGAAGTTACACATATACTGAGGCAAAGAAGGATATAATAAAATTTTATAAAGATGTATTGCCTAATATGCATGCAGGCTTCAATATTACTGATTACAATACGAGGCCGTACGGCTTGAGGCATTTAGGTGCACATCTAAGACTTGAGGCTGGCCATAAGTCTGAGACTGTGCAGACAGAACTTGGGCATGAGGGTCCTGAGATAGTAGCAAACTACTTACTGAGTCAAAAAGCCGAGGCAGAGAATATTAACAGAAGAATACATATGCATAACTTTGCTACTATTTTACAGGTTTCAGGTTCAGCTAAAAAGTTTCCCAATAAAATTAATAATGATAAGGAGGGTCTGGCGAAGCTAGAAGATGCTTCTGGTGTGGGAAATGCTATTAAAGATATAGAAGGAAATGTATGGGGGTTTGTTGCCAACCCTGGCACTTTTAAAATTAAAGGCACTGCGGAATCCATTTACGATGTTAGGAATATGGCTTTTATATGGGATGGTAAAAAGGTTCAGTTATATATACCGATAAACGAAACAAATCCGCTTGTGTTGGATAGAAAGTTTAACCCAAATATTTTGGAAGATTACAGGCTTGAAGAAACAGGGGTTAATGTAATTATAGAGGAACAATGGGAAAAATTTGAAAGGGCGTTAAATACTGATACAGAAGGGGAATCTAAGATACCATCTTCCTTAGACGATAAAGACTATGTCGGGAATATAATGAAAGATATAAGTGAAGGGGATGATGCTCCGCATGTGCAGAGGCGAAAAATCTTAGGGCTTATAAATGATAGCAGGGATGATATATTAGAGGAAATTTTAAAATCCTTCAAGAAAACCCATATTGAAAAACCATCGAATACCGTTATAGAGGAAATAGTAACAGCACTTAATAATAAAGCAGAAGCTCTTGACGTTATAATGGATGAAAAAAATACACCAGGTGCAAAGAAGTGGAGAACATTATCCAGAGATTTTAATAAACTACAAAAAAAAGCAAAACAAACAAAAAAAAGGGCAACCAAAGAAACTATAAAAAGAGGTGGGAAGGGTAAAGGTAAAAAAGTAGAATTAGAGGACATGAGTGACATACTCGACCGAGAAGCACGTCTGCCTAAGAGCAGTG
>CALBXV010000105.1 GCA_937890045.1 uncultured archaeon | reverse complement strand
ATTACCAGATTCTTGTACCATATTAAATTCTGTTGATAATGATCCTGTCTCTGGAGCAAAGCCACCATTGACCACTGAAATTTTAGCTGATAATCCTGTACCATTTGTATTTGAATTATCAACAACAACAACTTCTCCGATTTCATATCCAGAACCAATTTCACCAACTATAATTTCATTGATTGTACCTTTAGTTAATTGGTCAATACCAATACGACCCTTATCTCCATTAGATGCAGTAATTGTTAGAGAATCGGTTGTGGAGAAATATTGGCTAGACGAAGCAATATTAAATCCAGTTAGTATTGAAATAATCTTGCCTGTAAGATTAACATCCTCGTTATCAGGATCTGGTGATGTAATGTCTTGACCAACAACAAATGTTCCAGAAATACTATTACTATTAAGAACCAACTCAGTTACGAGCTCAGTCCCTAATTGGAATTGTGTAACAGATTCTACTTGAGCGACTGCTTTTGTTATTGAATCAAATCCGGATCCATAATATGCGCCACCTGATTCTATAGAGGTATCAAACACCTCTGATTGAGTAATTGTTAAACCGACAAGCTTTTGAAGGTCACTGTCACCAATTAAATTATCTTCAGTTAAAAAATGAGAACCGTTTTCGTTTAATATATTAATATTTCCGGTTGAAGTCAAATCCTCAAGTAACATTGTGGACTGGTCTTGTATGACTCGTAAAATAATATTAGAGCCCCAATTACCATCTGATACTCTTAGAACGTGCTCCGTTGGATAAAATAAATCCGCCGTTTCGTTTAACAACACCCTAAAGAACAATTCATGTCCTTTGCGAGACCCTTTAGCTCGGTAAAGGTCTGTAATATTCTTTAATAGATTTCTTTTATGTACTCCGGATGCTAAGGACTTAGGGATGGTTCGTAGATATTGTTTCTTAAATTCGTCAAAGAAGGAATCAACAGTTTCATCAACAGAAGCATATTCCATTAGTTGAGAAACATTCTCTACCGGATTTGATCTATATGATTTTATATAAGCTATTGCTAATGAAGATCCTCCAGTAATCCTTTCGCCTATTAAAAACCCAGTTTGTGAGGAGATATATAAGGTAGAAGAACCATTGATATCTTCTACCCGGATCGTGGCCGTTTTTCCTGACGTGCTACCAGTAATAATTTCACCATTCTCGAACGCGCCAATGCCAGATTCCTCCATGACTTGATAATCAATTGGAGGGTCGGTCTTTACCTGTGAGTTTTCATAAACAAGTTTATTTTCAGCACCTTGCTCTAATAAAATATGGTCTATATCACCAACTCTTTCTACTATTAATTCCGCACTCTCAAGGAATTCATAATATTTTTCCAAAAAAGGAATAACTCCAGCCTGGTCCATCCGAACAAACTCTGGAAATTGTTCTGCTATTTTTAAAGAAAGCTTTTTATTAAATACCGACATAGTTCGTCAAACGCTGGACCCGCGCGATGGGTATGTAGTATATGCAGTTCCGGCGTTTGAACTTCCGGATGCAATTGTATCCGCTTCAGCAGTAATACTCATGTTTGTTGTATCTATTTCCAAAACATTATTTCTAACCGCAACAATATCATTAGAGCTTGGGACCACTTTCAATGTAATAGTGCCGCTGGAGTTCGACACCGAAGTAATCTCAATAGAATCTATAACTATCTTACCTGTTCCATAGTCTATCGTGCCGGCCGTGGAATCTACATAAGTTTTTGCTGAGCCTGTAAGGTAATAAGTTCTAACATTCCCAGAACCATCATCATTAAAATATAATGTATTTGTATTACTACTAGTAACAAATCCTGTACTATCTAAAATTGATGTATGGCCATCATGTGGGTGATAAAAGGCATTGTTAAAACTAATTGTATACTTTGTTACCGTTGACAATGTTGGTTCTAATGGTTGTGTTAGATCAATAGTAGTTGTATTAGACAATATAGAAATATCAGTATCATCTATCGTTTTAATAAATTTAGAATATCTAAATAAGCCTTCAAATTTTTCCAGTTCATTATCACTAAAATTACTAATAGCAGTTGTAACTTCTGTTTCAAGGTCTGTGTCGGTTTTAGTAGTAGCCTCCTGATTAAATTTCAAGATCACTGTTGGTATAATTTTGGTTGTAACCGGATCAATAATTTCAGGAGTAATACTTGCTACGGTATAATCTTTTAACTGTGATACAATACTATTTTTGGTAGCATGTGTTAATGTATCGCCAGTGGTTGATCTGATACTAATATAAACTTTACCATAAACTGCAGGATCATTATACTCCCCACCCCAAGCTGATATTGATTGAACATTAGGATATAATTGAGGCACTAATACTTTATAATCATTAGCAGTTACTGCTCTACGTTGTGATGTATATGAAAACGGTGCATTATATTTAATAGACCCTACACTCTCTGGTTCTGCGCCACCAGAAGCTACGTTTACTGTCCATACGGTAATATCTGTAAATCCCCCAATCGGCGATGTGTTCCTAAATGTTGCTGCGCCATTTGATTCTGTTTTATTGGTAACGATATAAGACACATTAATAATATTACCATCAATAAGGGCCTTACCAACAACACCATCACCAAAATAAATCTCCCATTCACCGCCAGTTGTTTCTTGTATAAAATATACCGTACTTGTGCCAACAACATCTACAAGGTTGTTACCTAACGTATAGGTAGTTGTTGTTGTATCTGAAGAACTATTTTGTACCGATACTGAAATTGTAGTAGTATCTACATCATTATTTGGAATAATAAACTTCTGGTCTGCATCTGATAAATTTACGGTAAAGGGCGTTGTGATGTAAGTACCTTCATATAAAGGTATATAATAAAATGCGTAAACCCCACTGTCCGGTGTAATGGTCTTTGCTGTAATATTTACAAATTGATACCCAGTACCCTCGTATTGGGTAGTGAAAACTTGGCCAGCTGGCATTGTTAGGGTAGAAGTTTGTGCATCCCCAACCTCAATATTTACCGTTGCTATAGGTGCTCTTGCTGATTGTGGAGTATATCCCAATGATTGAGCATGAGATACAATAGAATTACGTTTGACTGCTGTATCTAAAAACATTTCATTAGCCAGCATATTGGCCATGAAAGCATTGTAATGGGTATTATATGATAATACATCCAAAAGAACAGAAAGACCTGAACCTTCAAAGTCATAATCAGTAAACTCTGATTGTCCTTTGAGATATGTTTTAAGATTGGCTTTAATTTCATCAAAGCCTAAATCTGTAATTTCTAATTTACCTTTTGTATTTGTTGGCATTATCGGATCCTATTTAAAAATACATCTACTTCTTCCAATACTTCTGGAACATTGTCTAAATAAAACTGAATTGTAATTCTTAATCTATTATTATCTAAATCATTCCCAGAAGGATCATTTACTTTAACTTCCTCCAAAACAACTCTGGGCTCATAAATATTAATCACATTTTTAATCGCTGATTGTAATTCAACTTCCATAATAGGTGTAAAGTTTTCAAATAAAGAGCCCTTAACATCACCACCAATTTCTGGATGAAACAATCTTTCACCTCTATCCGTTAAGACCAAATTACGGACACTTCTTTTAATCGCTTGAACATCTGTTGCTTTGCTAACATCTTTAGTCAAAGGATTCTTTGTAAAAAATAGATTTAAATCCTTGTAAATAAAATTACTTCTAGGGCTTTCATTTTTTACTTGGGCATCATCGTACCCTTTATTAACTGTTATAGGCATTTGTACTATTTATACTCATTGTACCGAATCAGTTCCGGCACCTAGGTACCAAAACCACCTTCGCCCACTGCATCTGCACCGGCCGATTCGGCCGCTGTTTCCGGCACGGTGTCGGGAATATCGGCCAGGCCGGACGGATCCTTCGACGAATCGTAGCCGTCAGTATCGGTATCCCCTGCGGCGCCGGGTTGAGTATCGGTCCATCCACCTTGGTCACCGCCATGTTCCTGGCCGTACTTGTCCTTGCTACCGGCACCGCCACTCGGTTTACTGGTCGGTTTATTGGTCGGTTTACTGCTCGATCCTCCGCCGCCATACAAGTTTATTTGATCCACGACTCCGCCCGTCCGCGGAATTGTAAATGTATAAATTTTCCCTTTAAGCATAATTCTTCCATGGACGGCGCCGGTTCCTTTAAGACTTCCCATTCTCCAAACATCTCGCCCTTTGTCTTTCGAACCGTGTTTTGCCATTCTGTGACCAGAGACCTCAACCCATTCAGCACCGTTGGTGCTGCCGCCGTAGGCCATCACCATCGCGACTCCTCGGCCGTGAAAGGCGCGCCAATTCCAGTGATGCATTTTCAAATCGGTGCGGGTGCCATACTTCTCGACCGTCATTTCCCACTTTGGTTTGATACCTGTTGATTTGGCACTTTGTGATTTGACATTATAGAGATTACTAGCCCCATTAGGTATAATCCACGTGCCACCATTACTATACTCAACTTTTATCTGTGTACCATATGCACCTCCAACTTTAGGAAATCTATATGTTGCTCTATTACCATTCGTCTGACCTATATAAGTACCTTGCACTCCGTTGACTGTAAGAGTCCCACCGCGTCCGCCGGATACAAGAACAGCTAATTTACCATCACTGTGGCTGTGAGGTTTCCAACGTAAATTACCGCCTCCGCCTCCGCCAGGAGACCACGGCCGCGACGAGAGGTGATCACTACCGTCATCGGCCGAGTTGTTTGTATTATACCATTTTGGAGCCATCGCGAGGGTCCACTGGCCAGTGGCGGCTCCAAAAACCAGGGCAGAACCAGGTTTGGCATGAGTGCCATCAGACCATGCACCTGAGCCAATTTTATATTTTTTTGCAACAGTGGCCATTAGTCCACCTCCTCGTTATGTAAGTTCCTAATCTTTTCAGCATTTTCATTTAGAGCCGGGGCAGTACTTCCTGCAAATGGATTTGTTTGTGGTTTACCTAATTTTGTCATTTCTACCGAACCACCAGTCATATCCCCACTACTCGCGAGCTCGCACGAGTCAAGAGATCCCCACTCATCACCGATGCATGCTTCAAGAGCAGTCGCTTCCTCCTCTGCAAAAAATGCAAAATGAACTTGTGCCTGTAATGTATTTCTAGATTTGGGTGAATCAGTTAAATCTACAGTAGTACCACCTTCATGTACTATAGCACCTCCGGGTAATTGCAGATTAGCAGCAAATTCTCCACCAAATGCCATATCTGCAAAAGGATCACCATGAGGCACTTTCAAAACTATTCTACCAGAAGAATCTTCCATAGCTTGTGACTCAAGATGTA
>CALBXV010000104.1 GCA_937890045.1 uncultured archaeon | reverse complement strand
TTAAAGATAGTGAATATCAAGGTTGTATTGGTTATGAAATGGCAAAAAGACCGAATTGTATTGGTGTTGGAACTGCTAAAGTAACTGAAGAAACTAATAGAAAACCTGAATATATATTACCAGAAAAAGAAGGACTATTTGGAGAACCTATATGGATATGGAAAAGATTGTAAGTTTAGATTTAAAAATCTTTGAAAAAAATTTCCCTAAAGAATGGATTAATGAGTTAGCTAATAGCTATTCAAATTTTATATTACAATATGGAAAATCTTTTTCTTTAGCTCATTTCCATCAGTCACCTGGAAGTTGGGGCCCATCACCTCGAAACCCAAGTGTTAATGATTTATATTTAGATAAACAAATTTCTGATTACTTTGAAAGGTTATTGTATCTTTCTAACATACTTATTTTAAATTATGTTTTAGAGAATTTAGAGAAATTTCAAAAATTGAATTTTTTTGATTTTGGATGTGGTTTTGGATTATTGTCTATTTTTTTGAAAAAAATAGGTATAAAATGTTATAATTATGATAATCTTAGGGGGATTCCGAGTTCTTTAACAAAGGAAGATTTATTTTATAAGGACTATCAAGTTATTGGTCCTTCTGATGTTATTCCTGATAATTCGATAGATGTATTAGCGTGTTCTGGTATATGTCTTCCTATCGGCACAACCAAAAAATTTCCAAAGTTTATGGAAAATAATTTTAAATATTTAATGCTTGATAGTATGTGTTTTTCTGGAAATCGTGGTGGCCCATTTTTTGATTTAAATAGAGAAATTGATTTCCTTTCGCCATGGAATAAAACTGATAATACGAAAAATTGGGGATTAGCTGATTATTTTAAAGATTATAAAAATTATGAAATGGTGGAGGATAATAAGAGAACATTAATTATTTTTAAAAATAAGATTTTTAAATGAAAAAAATAGTAGTAAATGGATTTTGGCATGATTCAGAGTTAGGTGAACTTGAAAAGTTGTGTATTGATTCGTGGATAAAGAATGGGTATGAATTTCATCTTTGGATATATGACGATATAGAAGTTCCAAACGGTGTAGTTGTAAAAAATGCAAGTGAGATAGTTTATCTTAATCAGTATTTTACATATGGTGGTGGAGTTTCAAAAGGCACTCCAGTAGCATTTTCAAATTTATTTAGAACTCGATTACTTTATAAACTTGGCGGTTTATATACAGATTTGGATGTGTTTTGTTTAAAACCATATGATTTTAATGAACGATTTGTATTTTCAGAACAGGGAGATAGCACAAGAAATTATCATGTAGCAACTTGTATTTTATATTCTAAAAATAAAGGGGAGAAAATATTTGATGATTGGTCAGATTGGATTTTGTCATTGAAATATGAAACAATAACACATGGAGATTTAGGACCTAATTTATTTACAAAACTTATTATTGATAACAAGTTAGAGAAGTATGTTCTATCAAAAGAATATTTTTGTCCAGTAGATTGGGAATTATATAAAGATGTACTTGAACATAATTTTGATTCTTATGGTGTTCATTTATATAGAAGTTTGTGGAATGAAAAAGAATCAGAAAAGTTAGTTGACAGATATTTATAGTAGTGAAGAAAAGTTATTAATTTAATAGGAGAAGAAATATGGGATGTGCACAGATCCAAAGGGGCATTTATGTTAGACCCTCTGTTCTCGAAAGCGTTGTTTTTGAAACGACTTCACCTGCAGACTTCGAAGCAGAAAAAATATCAGCTCTAGAAGAAGGGGATTTCATTTATACTTGCTTTAGGAATGATGGTGAAGATCCCCCCTTTTTGCCCTCAGATATGGGCATGGGAGATGAAGTAGACACAATGGATGGTGGAGCAGAGGACTTTGGAGGAGGTGGAGATACCTGGTATGAAATTGAGGTAGATAACGGACTCGAATCTATTGCTGTACCGGCGAATCAATTGTTACCAACGTACTCTTTAAGTGGGTGGAACGATGTACTAGCAAAAGACTTAACGACAAACTATTCTCTGGTCACTGTTTTTTTTGGTATGTCAAATAGTCTGGTAGTAAAACAGATAACCGATATTACGTCGTCCACTTCAACAGGTGTACTTTATCATCCTCTTTTTGATACTCCAGCGCAGTCTACATATTATGCGGCAGCAATGACAGCCAATACTGATATCGGGATACTGGTTGCAACTTGTACTGGCGAATTCTAAAATGTAGGGTTTTTATTTTATAAATGGTTATAGTACATAAAGATAATAAATGTTATGAACTTCCAGATGGAGTTGAATATAAAAATCATTTAGCACCAGCGTTGTGGGGTTTGTATAGTCCAAAGTTTGAGGAAATATTAAAATCTAATGATATTCCATATAAATTAACTGATTATGCAGATTATTCGGATAAGTATGAATTGGAAGGTGATTATTTTATAGGTCGATTTGCTCAGGCATATGAGGACAGTACCAAACATTCATGTTGTTTTGATAGGTTATATGATTTTTATGGTGAAAATATGTGGCCAAATAAAAAGACTTATTATTATTATGATGATAAAATAAGACAACTTGAATTATTGAAAAAATATAATAGACATATACCGAGTATTGTTTGTAATGATTTAGATGAGTTATTAAAAAATGTTACTGTAGGAACGGTTATTAAATCTACATATGGTGCCGGTGCAGACGCCGTTATTGGTATATGGAAAAAAGAACATTTAGATAATATAGAAGAATATATTTCTAATTGTTATAATGATGAAAATTTTTTTCCATGTGTAGTTCAAGAATATATTGATTTTGAATGGGAATATATTATATTCAGTACATCTAATGAAGTTTATGGGTATAAAAGAATGTTACCAAAAGATTGGAATTCTCCTAATAGTTTTCCTTATAATAGTTTTCATGGAGATTGGGCAGCATTTAGTTACAATAATAAACATGGAAGAAGATTTAGGACACATGATACATTATTAAGTAAGGAAGAATTAGATTCAGATTTAATTGAATTTATAAGAGATGTTAAAAATGAATTAAATACCCCTAATTTAAAATTTGATATGATAAATGGAAAGGTTGTTGAATTTAGTTATATATATAATGAAATTATGCCATATGTTGGAGGTCCTATGTATTTTTCTTATAATATACATTTAAATATTATTGAGGAAAAACGAAAACCATTAGCATATTTTCAATATGAACAAATAAATTCTGTATTAAAACATTTAGGTATTATAAAATGAAATATTTATTTTGTATTTATACTGATATTAAATACAAAAAACAATTAGGTTATTTTAAAAAACAAAGGTTCTATGAACAAATTTGTAACGATCCTGATATTGAGGTTATAGAATGGGGTGCCAATTTTCATACAGATTATAGAGATTTACCGATGAAAACTCAAGAGATGATGAAGTGGTGTAGTGAAAATAAAGAGTATGATTATTTAATAAAATGTGATGATACTATTTTTGATGATAAGTGGAGTTCTTATAGATCTAAACTTAATGAATTTAGAGTAATAAAAAAGAAAGATTATTGGGGAATAAATTATATAGGACCCCACACGGAAGAAGTATGGAAAATATATTTTGATGGACATTATGATAAAAATGAAATAGATTATAATTTAAAGTTTATCAAAAATGATATTCAGTTTTATGAAGGCAAATTTTATATGGTATCACGAGATTTAAGTATATTTATAGGTGGACAAGAAAATTTTGCAAAAAGAATGAGTAAGAATTTTCCTGTTGAGGATTTAATGGTAGGTTATTTAGCAGAGTCGTTTTAAATGAAAAAGGTTTTTGTAGCATTAGCAAATAAAGAGTATATTCCCTATTCAAAAAGTCTGTTTTATAATGTAAAAGATAAATGGGATGGAGATTTTCTTTTAATGGTTCCAGAAGAAGATAAAGATTCATACGATTTTACAGAATTTACTGATAGAGGAATCGAGGTATTTTTTGCCCCAACAATACTTGGATGTGGACATCCTGATTTTTATTCATTTTATTTATTTACAGAATATTTTACTAAATGGGATTGGGTTTTTTATTCAGATTTAGATGTATTATTTTTTAATAAAATTGATTTAAAATTAGAAGACAGAGATAAATCATTTTATGCCAAAGAAGATGGTTTACCGTTTGAAAAACAGTTTAGTGGAGTAAATAAGAAACTTCTTAAAAAGTTTAATAAAGAGAAATCGTTTCAGGCGTGTTATATGTTAATTAATCCTAAAGATATGGTTAAAGATAATATGTTTGATAAATTAATGAATTGTTATTATGAATACCATGTATTTCATGGTATTACTAATGAACTTACTTTGGCTCAGAGTATTTTGAATATGCCGATTGATTGGTATGATTTAGGGGGAGAGTTTATCAATTTTTATGATAGACATGAAGAACTTAATTGGGATTCTGATTTATTAAAAGAAGATTTTTATGATGACAGAGATTATTTTGAAGAAGGAATTATTAGTGTTCATTTTGGTAGATTTTCTGCACAATGGGATAAAAATAATTTAAAATTTTATCCAATATGGAAAGAGTATAATGACAAGTTTTAAGGAAATGCATGGTGAATATATATACTATGATAATGATGGAAAAATTATTAAAATAGAGTGGTATACTCATGATGTTAAGGATTGTGAATTAGATATTACTGATGGAAATCATTCATATAATCATGGTAATGAACAACTTTGGCAAAAATATACTTTGAAAGAAGGTAAACCAGATGGTAAATGGATTTTGTATCATTCTAACGGACAAATGAGTTCTTATAGGGAACATAAAAGTGGTTTAAAAGAAGGAACTTGGAAGGCTTGGCATGATGATGGAAATCAGTGGGATGAACAAATCTATGTAAATGGTAAAAAGGATGGTAAGTCTAAAAGGTGGAGATATGATGAAGTGTTAGAACACGAGGGTCAGTATAAAAATGATAAAAAAGTTGGTGAATGGGTTTATTATTATGATAATGGAAAAAGGGAATATCAGGGGAAATATAAAAATGGTAAAAAGGATGGTAAATGGATTAATTTTGATGAGAGTTCTGGAAAAAAATGTGGTGAATTAAATTATAAAAATGGAAAATTAGATGGTGAATATACTGAATTAAATGGTGATTTAATTATTCTTGATGGTCAATATAAAGATAATAAAAAAACAGGCAAATGGATTTATACGAGTGATCATGGAAAGGTGGGAAAGGAAGAAAATTATAGTAATGGAAAGTTAAGTGGAAATTATAAAGAATGGCATCCAGATGGTAAAGAATGGAAAATTGGTAATTATAAAAATGG
>CALBXV010000103.1 GCA_937890045.1 uncultured archaeon | reverse complement strand
ATGGATTATAACTTCTATAATATGGACTGGTGTAATAATTCCAACCATACATATTAGAATATCTATCCCGATATCCAAATGGTGAACCATATCCGTAATAAGAATAAAATAATCTATCACTATAATATGTGCCTAATGAATAAGATGTATATCTATCGTAACCCCATTCCGTTTCTTCTGTTTCAGGTTTGAGTGAATGTAACGCAGCAAGTTGTGTATAGCACCCCAACAAGGACATGCTCCCAATGACCAATACACAACTCAATAATATGTTTCTAAGTTTCATTATTTATCCCTATGTTTTCTATTCCAACCACCTGGTTTAAAATGTTTCTCACCTTGATGATATCCAATATAGTAAGCTAAACTTCCAACTACAACTAACCGAACAACTGAACGAATCTTTTGTCTCTTAGCCATTTCTTTACGTTTGGCCATAACCATTCTATTACGTCTTATATCACCTCGATTCCAATCTTTCTTATCATGTTTACGTTCTTCTTTAATAGTAACTTCTGTCTTACCATCTTCTTCTTTAATTTCAACTTCTTGTGCCATCAAAGGTAAAGTGAAAGCTAAAATTAAAAAACTTGAAATTAACTTCTTCATGGTTTTCTCCTTATTTATAAATATCTCTATAAATCAAATCTAATTACTAAATTCAATGGGGTTTCTAAGTCATTTTTGATTGGTCTTGCCAATTTACCTAAAGCAACCAAATTATTAGTTTCATTGTAAAGTCCAACATTTGTGATGTATGGAGCAAAATCGGAATGAGTTACAAAATTGTTAAATGTATCAGTAGCATTATACTGCTTACTAAAACTTTGACCTCCTAGAAATTGCCAGTAAGTAGCAGAACCATAAACGGCCGGGCCTAATCCATCGTGAGTAGTATCACCATATCTAAACCCTGGTCCTGGTTCATCGCCTGGTGCAAAGTACTTATATCTCGTTATACTTTCAGTCGCAGCTGAAATACTTCCACTATAACCTTCTGTTACACTAATATTCATAGTTTTATTTAAATCACTTGGCATAACCTTACAATTATATTGGTGCTGATATATTGTATGTGTAGACCTAAAACTGAATGAAAATCCATCATCCCCGTTAGTTAAACCTACTCTCCTATAAGAACCTGTTTCTGTAATGGCTACTATACCATGCTTATAAAAAATATTTCCTACTTGACTTCCACTTGCATCGGCGGTTAGATATGCTCTATCGAAACTAGCACTTTTGTAATTCGCGAAACTTGAAGAATGAGCTAAATCATAAAGATTTCCATCACCATCATCTATAATTGTTATTGAACTATCAGTGCTATTATCAACGAGTCTAAAAGAATTGGGTTTTATTTCTTCGCCAAAGAATTTTTGAGGTACTGTTATAATATTTACACTCTCATATAACTCTCTTTTATTATCATAGATATTCCCCAACCTATAATATAAATTTTCATTATCTATTCTATGTTCTGATCCAACAACATTTGTTTTACTGCCACCTACATCGTAATAATCAGCTAAATATCTTTGTGGTCCATATTCTGGACTTTTATTATAATTGTTTCTGTAAAATAAATGGTGAACACCATAATAGGTAGGAATTTTATAAAATGTTTGAATTGTAGCTGCATAACCACTAGCATAATCATAAAAGGATTGAGATGCTGCCGTAGCTACATCAAATCCTCTTACACTTCCACTGAGGCCTTCAAGTCCAAATACACCACTCCCACTATCTACATCTGAAAATGAAAATTGTTTATGAACTTGAAATGGTTCAATCGAAATATCGTCTGGTCCGAACTTTCTATAGAAAGACACCGTTTGTCTCCCTTACGTTAAAAATCTAATTTAACTTTAACTATTGCTTCTCTGGCAAATGACTTTAAGATAGGTTTACTAAGTTTAGCTACAGCTAACAGTTCATTAGTGTCATTATAAAGACCCACAGTTGAAATATAAACTTTTGGATCTCTTTCAAACGTCTGCTGAGTCAATGAACCATCTGACGATGTAAAAAATGTAGGATTGTTACTAAAATTAAAATCTCTATTATGAACTCTACAGAAATAATGTGTTGAAGAAATATTTTCTTGTCTACGAGCTCTAAAACTAGCACCTTGAACTATCCTGTCAACCATTCGTCCTGCATTGTTATTATTTGTATCCGAAGCACTGACTGTTCCTAAGTTCAATTGTCCAGTAGAACCTGAATTATTCAATGGAGCTGGATGTAAAATTATAGCTCCCATATCTGGATAAAATAATCCGTACCCACCACCAGCTTGAATCGCCGCAGCTGTATTAATAACAGCCGTTCCAGACGAAATAGAACCTGAAACTACATCGTAAACCCTACCACCAATATCTACTGATGATAAATCCGCTTTAGAACTATTATCAATTAATTTAACTGTTCCTCCACTACCACTTACATGAAGTTCCCACTGCCCTGGATCTATTCTTTCCCTAAATCTCGACCTTCTAAAAGAAAGTACATAAATATCATCAGAATCATAAGGACCTGCAAATGTAAATTTATCATCGGTTGGTCCTAACATTACATTTCCAAATTGATTATAAACAGCTGCAGTTGCTCTATTGCCAGTTGATAATCCAAGACCACCTTTAGAACCACTACCTCCATCATGACCATAAGCTACACTGAACTGAACTTCTGCGTTTGAATCTGTTGCTGGATCTGTTTTATATACATCATAAAAATAATCACCACTACTACCACTCTGAGTTGAGGAAGTATAAAAAGAGGTTAGTGTAGTTGATCCACCAGACCACATTCCAGAAGAAACAGTCTGTCTTAGATTTTCTACTATATCACCCGATGTTCCATCTTCCTCAAAAGTAAAAGCTTTAAAAATTTCCGCCATTATAAACTCCTATTAAGTTAATGTAGCCTTGACTGTTAATGGTACTGTAAAAGTAGCTCCAGTTTTATTACCAATCACGGTTAATTGAGTTTTAATTACAGATGTAAGTGATCTAGATGTAATATTAACTCTCTGTGCAACAACTGTGATACTCCTCTTCTTCTCTTCTTCACTTAAGAAAATTGGAGTCGTTGCTCCTGCCACATTGACTTCTGCACCTTCACCAACAACCATAGTGGCTGCATCTGAATCATGTAAAATAAATGTATATCCATCAGTTGCATCATCACCATTTCTGGTAGTTGGACTTACTGCCTGAGAAATCCCGGCTCGTTGAAATACATAGGAAGCTACTGCCAATTCAAGTATAGGCATCTTAACTGTATCTTTTGGAAGTGTTACCAATTTATATCTCATAGACTGATTTTCATCTGAAATTGCTTCTAACATAGGCATGTTTTCAATTACAGCCCCATAGTAATTTGTTCCATTTGGATGCGTAGTATCCCACAGTGTATAATCTACTTCATCATCAGATAAAGCAAATTTAGTAATTTTAAATTCATTTTCACCCCTTGCTAATAGTTCCCTGCCCTTCTTTGTAAGAACAGCATCTATTGTAATTGAGGAATTATCAAGAAATCCCATATTATTTTCTCCTGTGATTTGAGCATAATAGATAAACAAGTTAGATAATTTAACTCACTTATAAATATACTCTTTGTTAATTTTTCACACCTTTTAAGTTATTATGCAGCTTTAAGCTTTGATGAACCTCCATCTGCAGTTGTCAATACAGTAGCGTCTCCTATTATTATCTCTACTGGTGATTTTCCATCTGGTGTTGTTTTTTGTGTTTGTAAACATCCATCAAATGCTAAATTTCTTAGTGCCTTAACTTGTTCCCATTTAGTGTCATATTCAGATGCATAATATGACGAAGAATTTGCATTTAAATGTAATTTATCATCTCTATCCCTATAAATGAGATTATCTTTACTGTAAAATTGTGGCGAACCTGATACAGTATAAAAATAAAGTGTAGATTGATTAAAATCCGATGCTCTAGAACTACTAATAAATGGAACTATTGCTTCTGAAAATACATAATTAGGACCTCCTTTATCAACGGAGGCAGTTGCGTAAGCAGTGTGAGAAACACCTAATTTATATAAAGTTGGATCTATAAAAGAACTCTGTGAAATGGCTCCTTGATGATAAGGATATAAACCATCATTTACAGTACTTCCACTCATCACTAATTGTGTTCCATATCTTTTATCTGGTAAAGTCTCATTATCTGTTTCTCTTGTTATTGAAATTGACCCAGAAAAATATTCATTGGAAGCTGAAGGTGGGCCATGAAATACCCTTACCTTTGGTCTTTCAAATATATTCGGTTCTATTACAACCCCAAGAGTAGGTTTAACTCTTGCTGGCAATAAATCTACAAGTTGTTCAAATATAGAAAAGTCATAAAATTTTAATAGTCTAAGATAATCCCAAAAATTGTTTGGACCTGTATATTTCTTCCAATAACTTTCTCTGACATAAGGTAATTCTCTATATTCATATTCATATAAATCTCTTGGATCTCCAATATATTGATTAAAATCTAAGTCTGCAACAGAAAATTGAATATCTTCATTGACCACATCAACTGGTGAAAAATATAATCCAACTTTATTTGAATCATTTGGTGCAAAATCAAACGCACTTACTTCAGCCCGTTTATCAACACTTAACTGACCTCTTTCTAATACATTACTTTCTATTCTTATTTTACTTCCTAATCTTCTACTTGGGCCATTGTTCGGAACAAACATTTGCATTTTATCACTAATACTTGAATAATTAGTTTCGTTTGCAAATCCGAATGCACTGCCAGTTTGTGTAAATGTTTGATTTGCAGAAGTATCTCTTATTTCATTATCAGTAGAATGGTTTTTTGCTTCATTAAATGAATATCTCATAATCAATTCTGTGTAAGAAGCCGAAGGGCTATTTCCATCATATGCTTTTGCTGCTTTCACGTGATTATCAAATCTAGATTCACTTAACGCAGAATTCCATAATCTAAATTCTTGCATAGAACCACTTAAAGGAGCTCCGAAAGTTGTTAAATAATCTACTCCAAATGCTGAACCTGTCCGTCCTCCCAAATAAAGTGCAGAATTTGCTGTGAAAGCTTCATTGTATGACTGACTTGCCGCCTTTATAGATCCAGTCTGTCCTGCTTCTAACATTATAAACATTCCATCTTCTAATGCTAAATTTTCTCCAGCTTCTGTGTCTATATTATCCGTACCCCCCTTAAAAGATTCCGTGGCACTTCCATATAAATTAATTCTTCCAAATCCCTGATCGTACTTCTTTACAAAAAGTTTATATCTAATATCTTGTGATACATGGTCACTATCAAGTGGTGCATCATTAAAAGTATCATCTGCTTTTTCTCTCTTTACCATTATATTCCACCACTCTCCATCATAAACCGGTAATTGTGATGAAGATATTTCTCTAATTCCATCGGAACCTGAAAACATCAACGAAACGTGCCCTCTATTATCAGTAGAATTATTTTCTTTCAATCGAATAACCCAAGCTGTACTGCCGGAAAGTGCCATACCACCCGAACTTTCAGTTCTTACTTCTGATTGAAGTAAAATCTGATTTGAACCTGTTGCAGTCTTAAATCTAAATTCTACTGTATCTGGTTTTCGATCAGTTCTATATGCCCCCCACTGATTATCACTCCAAAGTGTTTTAACATATTGACTTCCCTTAAAATCAATTGCCTTTGAAAATTTTCGTGTAACACCATAAGATAATTTAGAAGTTTGTGTGTCTTGTAAATCTGGTCCACCATATTCTCTTATTCTTAATATAGAAGATGGAATACCATAACAATTTATAAGTGCTCTAAGAGCTTTCTCTGTTCCCTTAGTTTTTATAAAGTAAGGATTATTTTCAACAATTCTTTTCCAAATTTCTCTTGAAATATCTTTTTCTGAAGTTACCGATCTTACACTTGGATCAGAACCTGTTATTTCTTTTCCTAAAACATATCTCGGTAAATTAATAATATCCTTATTTGTCTTTAAAGTTGTTCCAAGTGACTTCCCTACATTATAAACCAAGTCCTTTGAATATCCTCTATTTAACTCTCTCCGTCTATCGTGAATGGAGTCCATATTTTTAACATACATCCAAACATTATCAAAATGTTGTGCCGTCATTTTCATCATTTTCAAAAATGGTTCATTCTCTGTATCATCTGTTATATGATTTGGTAACATATTCATAAAGTTACCATCGTTCTCTATATCATATAATGAAGCAGATTCTATTTGCTTGTCATACCATACACTCGCCTGAGATGAAGTAGTCGCTGCTAACATATAAGGACTTGATTTTGTTCCGGCACCACTTGTTTTAGGCCAAGAAGAATCAAGAGTTAAAATATGTTTTGATCCTGTAGTAAAAGATGAACTCTCAAAATATAAATACCGTTCATAACCATCAAAACTATTAATCATTTGTCTTTTACTTACATTTTGTTTAGATACATCAACTCCAGATCCTGTTATTGTTCCGAAGTGAGTACTTTGACTTGTAGCACTTTCTATTTGTTCTAATTTGTATTTAAAATTCTGAAGTCTTTGTTTTGCTGAACTAAAATTAACAAAGTTTTCATATTTGTCGTATTCAACATTTAATAACGCGGTATTAGCAAAACTACCACTAAGAAGTTCATTCTCTATCTCTTCTCTAATATCATCGTCCGCCGTTACAATATCATCATAAGTTTGAAATGTCGTTTCCCTCTTCCCAACTGGACTATCTATTACGTCCATATTTGGAGATCGTAAAACAAGAGTTCCTACTTCTTGGTCTATAAATGGAATTATAACAACTTCATCTTCATATGGATCTGCCATTTCCTTAACAACATAACAATAATCCTTTTCAGATATTCCTGCTGGTAATGGATCATATAACTTATAAACTATAGAATGTGGATATTCTTCAAAAGTTGTATCATCTCTTTGCCAATTTACAGCTAATGCTAAATTTGGATTATCAAAATGTAATAAAGTTGTAAGGTCTTTTTTAGCCTTTGTTCTATAAGCAGTTTTCCATTTACTAAATTTTTGGTTCTCTGTTAATTCATTCAATCCACTTTGTTCATATGGAATTCCAAGTTCAGTTCTTTTATCATCATAAGAATCTGCAACTCGTATAGTATCTCTGTCTATTACTTCTATTATTTTTGATTCAAATCTAAGTTTCTTTCCATCCTTTACATATGCGTCCCAAATAACAAGTTTTCCCCCAATCATTTTTTTTGTAAACCCCGCATCATCATTTCTTAAATCTGCATCAAGTTTAGTTTTGTCCTTTAAATCAAATTGAATGTCCCCCCACCCTGCAGCCGAAATGGGCGTATATTTTCTATGAGTTTCTGCTAACTCAAAAAATTCTCTTTTATAAGTTTCATCATTGATGATAGTGGGGACTAAACGAACTTCAGTTCTTGAAGAGGAAATTTTATCTATATAATATCTGTTCTCTTTTGAAAATAATTCTTTACCACGATCTGCAGCTGCTTTTTCTCCAGCAAAAGTTCTACCATCTTCATCAACCCAGTTCTTGCCAGAATAAACTTTTCCTTCACCATCCAATAAAACATCTGAATCTGATCCTCCCAGCCGTCTGAAGAAATAATATTTAACTTTATATTTACCACTCCTATAATCAAGACTTCTTAAATCCTTACCTGGTTTTAAAACTATTTCTTTATTTTTAACTTCAAAATCGGATGTAATCCCAGTATTAAGATATGTACCATCCATATCATAGACATTAAATTCTACAAAATCATTTAGGTCTGATCCAAAAGTGGGGAATTCATAGCCAGAAACTCCAGCTTCTCTAACTCCACCAAATCCTAAAAGTTTGCTATCTTTTTCTTTTATTTCTATTGGCATATTTTAACTTACAAGTTCTGTAATTTGTCTTTTTATGATATTATCTACCGAATCTCTTCTATAAATTACTTTTTGATTGGGAGCAGCAACGGTTTGGGTAGGATCTTCAAGTGCTTCCTTTGTATTAACATCTTCATAGGACAACATAGCTCCAAACTCGTCCCTTGTTGTTGGCACTGCATCTGCTGAAGCAAGACTTGCCATCTTTTCTCTTGCCCTAGTAAGCTTACGTTCATATTCTATTTCATCGGCTATATGAAGTTGTTTCCAATATGCATTTTTTTTGAGTTCTTCTAGTGTATACGGCATTTTATCTCACCACTTTAAATTCAAAATCCTCATCAAAATATTGATCTGTTTCGTCTGTAGTTCCACTACCACTTTGTACTCTATATGTAATTTTATAATACCTTTCTGGTTGTAATCCATTCATCCAAAAATTAAAATAATTACCACTTGAATCACAACTAAGTCTTGAACCACTTCCAAATGGAACTATTGTATCTTCTGTTAAAGCGTCTCGTACTGAATAAAAAGAACTTGCACTTGGTAATGCTTTAACAACCAAATTATCTGACGTAGTGGAAAATGTTTTTGTAGGATATCTTTCTCTACCTACTAATCTAAATCTCACTTTAGAATTTTCTTTGTACTCTGGTCTTAAACCTTTCATATAAAGAACCATATCTTCTACGTTTGCTGAAGAAAGAGAAGCTGTTAATGATCCAGTAACCCATTTAGAATCATCCCACATAACTTCAAGTTTCGGGGGATAAACTGTGTGTGTTTCTCTTGAAAAGAATTTAAAATGTCCCAAACGAGTTGAATTTCCTTCTGAAGTTGATGTATCTGTATTTCCAATACTACCACTCCTCTTAACTATAAATCCTTCGTTTGGATAAGCTGAACTTGACTTTATCCAATGGTTTACAATATCAGTAACATCCATTCTCATATCAGTTGTTTCATGGTCAAAGGACTGTGATGCCTGAAATCCACTTCCACTATACCAAGTTCCACCTGTACTGTTAGAACCACTTACCCATTGGTCTCCAGTTGTTTCTCCTGTTCTATATCTCCAACTAACTCCTTCAGTAGTTTTTGGACTATCATAAAACTTACCTTCCCCCATAGTCCAACTCTGACTGACTGGATATGCATATAAAAGATCATTAGCAGTTAATTCAGATGATGCGGCATCATATAAATTCAAATAATATTTTGTTTTATTAACACCTGTAGTGTTTGCTGGAATTGTACTATTCTGAATTGATTCTGAAATTGTAGTCAAGTTAAATTTAATCAAAATACGAGATGCATTTACAATGGTTGCTGTATCATTCATGTGTTTAGAAACTTCAATGATTTCATCAAGACCAGTATTTTGACTCTGTGTTACTGTTCCTTCGTAAAGTGTAGCATCCTTTTGTGCGAATTCAAAATAGTGCATTTACATCACTCCTATTATCTAGGGGTTACATCGGCATCGCCGATTGCTCTTCCCTCTATATCATTATTGGGATATTTAATTTCAAAAATACTCGGGTCCATTGATGGATATATTACTCCATTCTTTGTAGCAGATTCCATATCATACATATTTCCTGAATATCCATCTGCCTTTTTCCATTTGTTTGTTATTATTACAGGCAAACTATTTGGATTATCATCAACTGGTGGAACAATAGAAGCAACTCCTTCTACTTGATAAAGTCTATTTGCTATTTCTGCTACCATTATGGGCTGATTTATTTGCCTCTTTTCAATATCAAAATAGTTCTTTACTTCATTTATACATTTTAATATAACTTCATGCTTATTATATCCTCTCATTACCATAGCAGTAAATTTAACTCCAACATTAATAATCCAAGCATCTTTAATATTAATAGAATCAGTTATCATTCTAAATTGATTTATATAATTTCTAAGATTTTCTTTTACTGCAGTATTTAACCTCGTCAATTTTGTGCTGGAATCATACCCAATTACATACATATTCAAAGCTAATGGATTTGGAATCCTTGTGGTTATTTGACCAAGTGGTTTTCCCATATCTTCTTGCGTAACTGCTCTGTTTTTACCTCCAACATTTACTGTTGAAAATTCTAACTGTTCATCTGGTACAAAATAAACTTTTGCTATATTTCCATACTTCGCTGGTAATGTATAAGCTCTAAGAATATAATCTTCCTTAGTAACTGCTCTACCTTGTGCCTGAAAGTAAGCAAGTGCATTTGTTCTAATTTCTATATTAGTTTCTATTCCTCTACCTCCCGTAGCAGGAATTGGATTAGTTACTCCAATTGAATCTTTAGCAGTTTGAACTTTAGTTGTATCAAGACCATCTTCATCTATATCATAACTTATAGATGTTACATTTACTATATCTCCTTGTGCAACGTTATCTTCAACACCACCACCATAAGAATACTTTACAGTTAAAGTTGTATTGGATGGTGATTGTCCGTAAGCCTCTGTTTTTAAAAAATTGGTTGGATCGAAAAATTCATTCAATTTTGTTGGACTTCCTGGTAGATTAGAACCTACTTCCGTTGGATTTGGAATTATTTCTTCGTCAGCGTTAGCAGATGTGCCTGCTCCAAATCTTAATTCTGTTCTATTATCACCCCTGGTATAAGTTGTAAATCTTCGTGGTGTCTTAACAAGTTTTAAAAGATATGGAACATCACTACCATATTGTGCTAAATCCGTATCTTCTTTTGCAGAATTTTCTACATCTGCATAAATTGTATCTTGTGCTAAAAATGGAACTTCATACCACTTATTATTATCACTATCAGTGACACTTATAACTTCTAAAACATTCTCATTACCAAGAATTATCCTATCATATTGTTCTGCAGATGCAAATACAAATGTTTCACTAGTTACATTTCCACTAACTACTCTCACACTTTTTTGTAACAAGTATGTAGTTGGAAGACCTGCAGCATAATCAAAAATTTCAACTGTCATTGGACTAAAAGAGCCTGAATACTTAAAAGTAATATCTTCAGTTGTTCTAAATGTAACTCCAGTTGATGAACCCTGAACTAACATTCCTTCTGGTATCTTCAACCCATAATCCAAATCTGGTTTAACATTTACTCCTGTTCCAGTAGCTGGAACTGTTTGAAATACATCAATTACCGCTGATGCTGGAGCTGATAATCTTGGTTTATATCCAAGAGATTGAGCGATTTTAAATATAGAAGTTCTTTCTTCGGAATATGCCAACATTGATTCTTTAAATTGATTATCTATATAATATGAAAGAACGTCTCCTACATATGATGCCATTTCAATAAACATCATACCAGGAGATGATTCATTAAAATCATTATATGTATTTGGGAAATATATCTTAGCAAATTCAATCAAATCATTTCTAAATGTTTGAAAATCTTTATTTAAGTATCTTACTTCCTTACTGATATTCTTTGCTGGCATTCAAATTCTCCTAAAATCCTACTGGCAATATAAACGTTAATTCTTCAAGTCGATCTGGCTCAAACGCCAAACCAAATCTTAGTTTAATATGGGCTTCATTCTTTGTTTGAGCATCATATACATCAGGTTCTTGTATTTCTATATTTTGTAGAGTAATATATGGCAACCATTGTTCTATAGCATCTCTAATTGCCATTTCCACTTCATCTATAAAATCATCATCTACTTGTTCAAATAAAAGATGATGTAATCTTGAACCAAATTCTGGTTGATTTACTCTCTCTCCAGGTATAGTCAACAATAAGTTTCTGATGTTATGTCCTGCCTGTTCTAAAGAAGTTTTGGTTTGTTTAAAAAATCCTTTAGAACTATATCCAAGAGGCAAACCAATTCCTATAAAGGTATCGGGATCTAAATCTTTTTCTCTTGCACTCTTAGGCATTGTTTCCTTTTACATTATCCTTTTTATTTATTACTTTCATCAAACCACTATAATCTCGTGTTAATGCATCAACAACTTCTTCTGATACATCATCTACTGATTTTCCCATATCCTTAATGGTTGATACTGCAGCAACTTCTCTTTTTCTTTCATCATTACCACCTACCTCATTTCCATATCCAACAAGTTCTGCCATTCTATCCGATGTAAATGTTCCGCCACCCAACGTTGGATAAGGTTCAGTTCCATCTCCCTGTGGAACTCCACCTTCAGTCTTATTTAATACTTCATTCAAAACTTGATTTCCAGTATAAAATACTTCCTTTTTCTTTTTAGGTTTTGTAACTTTATCACTTTTCTTTAAGGATTTCGTAGGAACAACTTTCTTCAATTCAATAGATTTATCTTCGTTAATAAATATCCTATTTATTTCTTTTTTGATTTCTTTACGAGCTATCTCTGCTATTAACTTAACCAAGTCATTTTTTGTTAATGTGGCCATTTTTTAATCTCCTTTTTATTTCGCTAATTTTTTTAATTTTTTCCCGATGCTTTTTGCCTTTTTCCCCAGTCTTTTGACTCTCCGACCATCTTTTTCAATAAGGTCTACTAATTCGAGTTTCTTTTTTTCCGCTATTCCCATTAACAAGTTTGCTGCCTGGTTTGGAGCTCCAGGTCCATAAAGTGATAACGCTTTTTGAACTAAAATTACTGCGTCCGCGACTTTCTTTGCTATTTCAATCGCTTTTAGTACCGCGTCTACACCTTTAATTGCCTCTGCAAGTGGTTCAACCTGTTTTGCAGTTTCTGAAGCTTCATCTTTTACTATTAACTTCCCTTCATCAGTAAGCTTACCATCATCATCAGCCACCTTTACTATCTCACCTTCATGCTCGATTTCTTTCTCTATCAGCATCTGTTGTTTTTGAGCTTCTAACAAGGCTAATTTATTGTCTGTTGAAGTTAACAGCACATCCATTCCTCTTATACTCTTCCGAATCTTTTTAACCAGTCCCACTCTATTTTACCTCATATTGTTTTAACAAACTTACTGAAGAAATTAATTCCCAAATTTTCCCGTATACTATTTAAATGATTTTCTACTTCGCCAAGTGTCTCCCCGTTAACTTCAGGAATAACCCCTAACAAACCTGCAAGCACTGCCATCTGATCTAAAATATCTTTTAATGTTCCCGCCAATTGTTGTCCCTTTACAACTGGTTCCAAGGCTGGGGGATTTGATAGCGACCAATCGTTAGCTTTATATGTCCATTCACCATTATCCTTTTCATCTTTCTTCCACATATCTTGATCAAAAAACCCCACCTTAGAACTATAACCTAATGAAATGCCTCCTCTAAAAAAACCAGGCCGTTTTCCCTCTTCCGCTCCAGGTGGAGTAATTGTTATCACACCAGGCCAAAAACCCTCACTTGGATCAAATTCAAGACTGTCTTTTCCAATTACAACATCTGGACTGTTAAGATTTACCTTCCTATCAGCATCAACAGTAAATGACTTTTTTGTAGACCAACCAATTCCTAAAGCAGAATATCCAAAAATTTCATTTAACTTTGAATTAAAAATAATTCTGTCTGAATTTAAAATAATTTGTTTTCCACCATCTTGAGCCCCTTTATCCTCATGAATTTTAGACATATTTGTATGATTTTCTGCGTTAGAAAATTCTATATTCAAATCTACTAACGATCCTGTTATTTCAGGATCAGCAGTCAACCAAATAGAAGAACCATCTGCATTTATATCTTCTTCTACTGGTTTTTGGAATTCGTCTAAATAGGATACATCTGTTCCAAATTTTTCTGCATCCATAAGTTGTCCAGCTTTTATTTTTATATTTGGAGTTATTTCTGCCCAATTACCACTACTGAAATTAATTGACTGTCCTTGTCTTCCATGAAAAATTATATCGCCCTTTTTAGCTTTAACTTGTCTAACTTTATCCTGTTTTTTAAACTCACCCACTTCAAAATCACTAAAATCTTCTGTAAATGGAGACCATTTTTCTGATATTCCTGGGAAGGAATTTGAATTAACAGAGTTAAATAAATTTAATTTCTGGGTATAATACATACCTGAAAAATATTCATTGATATTTTTCAACTCCCATGTCGGATCACCAAAATATTTAACTACAATTACATATTCTCCTGGTATAGGATAATCTTTAATATTTGGTTCTAATGGTCTAATGGCTTTAAGTGAATCATCATCCCCAGGTAAATCTCTCCCACTTACTACTGGTCTGGCTTTTATCGCCCCGAAATAAGAATAATCTGGGTTGTCTGGCCCCCCTGGTAAATCTTCATCTTTAAGTAAAACTTGCACCACTTCGGCGGGCTCTAACTCATAAAATTCTGGAGTTTTCTGCATTTTTTTATTAAAATTATACAGTTTTTTATAAGAAGGAACACCATCTGGTATTGCTACATATTCGTCTTTTCTATTTACTTTATATGCCATATTAATCTAATTTAGATACTGATTCTATTTCACTCGCCATTTTATCTGAATGTTCCTGTAAATCTTTTACAGTTTCACCCAATCCTCGCATTAACTGTTCTTTCTCATTATCACTTAATCCAAACTCATCATCGGATCCAGCCCGCTGTTCGGCTGCAATTAGTTTCTGTACAATACCTGCAAGTTTAACTAACTGGTCATCATTCTTAACATTAATGTCGAGATATTCTTTTATCATAGGGATTAACTGAACAGCACTGTTTCCATCCTTAATAAACTTACCAAGTTCTTTTATTAGGATTTCCAGTTGTTCTTTGTTGCGTTTGGAATTATCATAAATATCCCTAAATAAAGAAGATAAACTCTTACCTTCAAAAATTTCAAATTCTGTGCTCATTGTTTGATTCCTTGATTAGACAACATACTATAACTCAATTATAAATATATTTAATATGAAAAATGATTGTAGGGTTTTTGATATCGTATATAAGTATATAAAATCTCCGTTTATACAATATATATGATAATTATTATATGAAATGGAGAAAAGGTCCCCATTTTACTATGAACTAACGGAGAAATAGCCATGGAGGAAATCATCGGTACAGTCAAAAGTTGGGTGGACGACATAGTTCATCTAATGACCTCTTTTATAGCAATCGGAGCCGTAGGCGAAGTATTGTTTGGAAGTGGAGTCTTTGGCGTAAATGTTATTGGTAATCTAACAGCAATTATAGATAAGTTTGGCAGTTCTGGTTTTGCAGGATTAGTCGCTTTATTGGTGTTAGTGGGTTTATTCCGTAAATAATACCCATTAGGGAATACGTAAAAGGGGATTCTAACGAATCCCCTTTTTTTGTGCCTTATATTTTAAAGTATATTCTAAAAAATAGAACCTGTATTACTTGTATCTATTTGACCGTATGAAAGAAAGTCCGCATAAAGATTACTCTGAATTCGTTTCATCATATTAACTACTCTTGTAATATGCTGTGTATTTGTTCCCGTCATTTCACGAATCAGAATATAAAGTGCTTTCTTATTGAAATTTTCTATATCCTTTCTTCGTCTAAATAATTCCAATACTGCATCTGCTATATTCACGTCTTTCTGTCTTTTAAAAACATTATTCAAATTATTATCCCAATAATCTAACATTTGATAAACAAACTCTTCGTGCATATCTCTGCCTTCTTGTAATGACGATTCCGCATCTACATTTCTTCCATAATCCAATCTATCCACAGGTCCGTGTGTTTTATATTTTTTATAATTGTTGTTATTATGTAAAATCAAATAATTCTTAGCAACAATACTAAAATAAGAAAAGGCTTTTCCTTTACCAGATTTAAACTTATGCATATTCA
>CALBXV010000102.1 GCA_937890045.1 uncultured archaeon | reverse complement strand
AAATCAAAATGAGTCAGGATTACGAATTATTTGAGGGTAAATCACTATCATCATTATTCAAAGACATCTATGATAATTCCAAACATAACAAGAAACAACTTGAAGTATTAGTTGGTGAAGTTGCTGGATTTATCAAAGATGGGGATATGGCTATTCAGTTAATTCCTATGATAAAAGAGTATTTGGACATAAATGTAAAGAATGATGAACAACTTGTTAAGTTGGCCACAGTTGTTCAACGATTAATTGCTGCTGAAAACAAGGGAGGCAGTGAATCAGAATTTGGTTTATCGGACAAAGAGAAAGAACAATTACTTACAAGTATAGATGAAGTAGTTGTAGACATTCAAAAGAAATCAGATAAGATATCAGACGATATACAATCAGTTAAGGATAATTAATGGGTTGGTTTAAAGATAAGGCCGGCGAAGCACTTGATTTATTTACTGGCAGGGCAGAAGGTGTTGCTACTTTACAGGATATTCATAGTGCAATTAAAAATACACCTACTCCTGAATTTTATGAGTTAGAATTAGCAGAAGTTATAGAAGTTTGGTTAGATGAAGAAGATCTGCCACCAATTAAAACTGGAGAAAATATAGGAGAACGTGATTGGTCAAAGTATGGTTGGATTAAGGCACGATTATTTTATAGTAGTGTTAATGAAAACGATTATCGTATTATGAAACCGATGGATACTAATATTAAAGAATATCCATATCCAGGAGAAGCAGTTATTGCCGCTCAATATGTTTTAGGTGGAGACAAAAACTATTACTATAGTCAAAAAATAAATTTTTATAATAGTGTAAATACTAATTCTTATCCTGGATTCAGTAAGTTTTTAACTCATTTCACAAAGGACACTGTACCTGAAGATTATAAAGAAAATTTACCAACAATAGCTGACCTTGGTATAAGACAATTAAATGTAGAAGAAGGTGATATAGCATTTAATGGGAGATTTGGTCAATCTATTAGATTTGGAAGTAATATAAAAAATGTTATTAAAGATGATAAAACAGTAGATGTTAATACAGGAAAAGAAAAATCTCCAAATGTAATTATAAGAGCTGGACAAGGAGAAGTTCCAACTATAAAACATAAACCAGTAAAGGAAGATATAAATTTAGATGGAGCTTCTATGTGGATGACTACTGGTCAATTAGTTCCACTTACTCATGAGAAAAGTAAAGTAACAGATTTAGATCCAAAATTTAGAACAGATAGTAGTGGAAAACAAATAATTTTAAATTCTGATAGAATAGTTTTTAATTCAAGAAAAAATGCATTTTTATATTCAGACAATGATATAAATTTAGTTAGTAAGAATAGAATTGTTTTAGAAGGACACAGAAATGTATATCTTGGTGATGCTCCAAAACAAGGTGAAGATACTGGATGGATAGCACCAAGAAAGGGCCCGAGTAGTAAAAATCCAAATATCCAACCAGTATTGAAGGGTGACCAAACAATGGATCTTATAGAAAATTTAATGAATGCTTTAATTGAGTTTAGTACTACTATGCAGAGTGCAAAGGGATCAGTTGTAGATTTTGTAGTTCCAGTATCAGGTATTAAAGAGGGGTGTATGGGATTAGAAGGAGCTCTTACAGAATTAAAAAAACAATTAAATGATCCAAAGAGTGATATAGTAAAGACAGGATAATATGGCACATAGATGTAAATCAATAGCAGGACAAAAAGTAACACTGGGACCAGGTGATAAACTAATACCAGGATGTGAATTAATAGATGGTTCTGCCTTTATAAATGGTGATGAGATTGGTTCTTGTTCAATTGATGGTAAGGATACAAAAGAGGAATGTGAGGCAGCAGGTGGAACTTGGATTGTAACTTGTGAAGGTGGAACTGAAGTATTCGCTCCCCTTATCATTGGTGAAGATGATATGTGTGCATATGCAGGAGCAAACGGAGCAACTGTATTATGGCCAGATGTTGGTAATGATTTATTTCAGTTTGATCCAGGAGAAACTGTTCCAGTAGGAACTCAAATTCATGCAGGACAAGTTAATGATGGGGGAACTTGGTTCGGTGCACCACATATTGTAGAAAATGAAGGGGCAATTGCGGGACCTGATCCTCTTACCGCTAGTGATACAGAAGAAGATGAAGATAAAGGTTTTTGTGTGGGAGCTGGAACTGTTAATTTACCTACAGAGGAAGAAGAAGATTGGCTTGCACAATTAGCAAATTTGGAAATCCCTGATTTACAGGCGTGGATGTTATCTGGATTTACTGCAACAGTACAAGAGATGGTGGGTAAACTTAATAAGGTATTGGGGAAGTTATCAGCAGAAGTTGATAAAATAATGGCTAAAGCAGTAATTGATCCAGAAGATGTTTGTACTCCTCCCGTAAAAAGGGCCATTAAAAAAATGTTGGAAGTGATGGCTTTTATAATGGAAGTGATGGTAGTAATAAAAGAGATAATTAAAGTTATAAAGATTATTAGAAAGGTCATAAAATTAGTTAGAAAGATTTTAAAATGGACACCACCATTTGTAGTTCCTATAATTGAAGCACTAATGAAAGTATTAAATATTATGGGATTAGTTGATATGTGTGTTAGTTTATTAATAAAAACAATCGGTAGATTTACAACAATTGTTCCTGTATTACAGGCACAACTAATGAGTATTTTAGCAATGTGTGCAACACAAGCCGGTGATTCACCTCCAGACAGTAAAGAAGCCTGTGAGGCAGCAGGTGGAACTTGGATAGATCCACAAGATTTAAAAGATTTACAAGATATGTATGATAAGATATCTGCTGAAAATTTAGGTATTGATGAAGATGAATCCATTGGATTTTGTTCTATAACAGAACACTTAGATAAGAAATCTTGTGAAGAAGCAAGTGGTACTTGGACAGATTTAGATACCGATACAGATTTTGATGAAGTAGATACTTCAGCACTTACAAATGAACTTGTTAAGCAGATGGAAGAATTAAATAGATGTTTTGCAAGTCCAGTATTACAAGATTATTTAAGAGGGTTAGGTCCCGAAGAGTTATAAAGGAGATAACAAAATGAAGAAACAAGAGTTATTAAAAATAATTGAAGCAGTAGTTCGTAAGGAAGTTAAAAAACAAATGAATGAGATATTTATTAAAGAAGAAAACTCATCTTCACTTACTGAATTAGTTTCAAAACCATTAACTGAAAAAGAGGTCAAAGAACCTATTAGAAAACAGTATAAAACTAAACCTAAAAAAGAGGTTCATTATACATCAAACGAAACTCTTAACAAAGTGTTAAATGAAACTGTTGGTGGAGTTCCACAAGGTGAAGCTGGAGGTCCACAAGTTGGAGGATATGAAGATTATCCAACTTTAGGTGATGGAGTATTTGATTCGAGTAAGATAAATGATGTTTTAGCAGG
>CALBXV010000101.1 GCA_937890045.1 uncultured archaeon | reverse complement strand
GTGGGGTGAAACAGATTCACTTATTCCACGACAAACCTTTCAAATATTAGATAATTTACATGATTCGGTAGAAGAAAAAACTCCTAAGTATGTAGCGTTTTTTGGGACTTGTAAAATGTGGGATAAAAGTTGGGAAATAATTGAACATCCTGAATTTACTGTAAAACCATTTATAGATATTGGAAATAGAGTAGATACTGAAAATTGGTGGAGTCTTCGTTATAATATGAATATTGAGGAAATGAATTCTTTTAATGATAAAGTTGAAGATTTAGACATTAGAGTTACAAATAAATTAAAATTTAATGGATGTGGATTAGTAATTTCTTCAGACATTGTTAAATCTGGCGTTAATATTCCTAAATGTAGTTTTTTTATACACGAAGATACTGCGTTTATGAATTGTTTACAGAAAATGTTTGGAGATAATATTCCAGAATATATTATTAAAAATGTTTTATTAGTTCATAATAGAAAACACATTAGAAAAAGAATGTATGTTGAAGGAGAAAGAGAAGTTATGCCTGGGGATGTGAATGGTGGAAGAAAAAAACATACGTGGTATGATAAAGCAAATAAATTATCTGAGTTTAATGCACATAATATGTTTAATCAAACGAAAACTTATACGTGGAAGGATGTGTTTGAATGAAGACATTAGGTAGTACTCCTGCTGTGGTATATTGGAAGCCGTTTAAACCTGATGGTATTGATGAAAAATTATTTTCACATGGAAAATATGATTTCTTTAGTTTAGGAAAAGTTTCTTATAAACAGTTTCGTGAATTTCTTGATAGTTTAACTGAAGAGAATAATACTTGGAAGTTAGACAAACAAGGACATTCTAATGATTATGATTGGTATCGTAAAATGTCTGTCTATAGTATTGGAACTTTTGTTACACTTTATAATGATAAAATTGTAGCGTTGTATTCTGCAGCATATTATATGCGGTATAATTGTAATATACAATGGCTTGAAGATAAAAAGAAAAGTTCAACAAATGCATTGGAGTGGACTTATTCATATGTAGTTAAGAAAGAGCACCAACAACAAGGCTTAGGAACAAAAGGATTAAAAACTTTTATAGATTTAAAAACAACTCAAGCGTTTTACGGAGCACTTACAAAATCTGGTTCAAGTATTAGAATAGATGTAGTAATTCATACAGCTAGAACTCAGTTATCTAATTTAGGTTCAAGATTGTTACTTAAAAATTTAGGATTTACTCCATTTGAAAAAACAAAAAAACGTATACATTATATGTTAAATGTAGCTAGGAATGGTAAAATATTTTTTGATACACGTCAAAATAAAGAGTATGATGAAGATTTGGAGGATAAAGAGATGAAAATTCAATTTATTATATGTGGTTGGCATATGAATAGAGAAAATTTAATTGATGGTTTATATGAACTTAAAGAACAAAATAAAGATTATATTGATGTATTTTGGTCATGTCATAGAAAACCTACTGATGAAATAAAAGATAAGTTTGAGTGTAAAGAATTTTTTAATGGTGGCGAGGAATGTGGAGCATACGATCAAGCAGTTGAATATCTTAATTTGAGTGATAATACTGTATGTTTTTTCTTACATGATGATTTAATAATAAAAGATTTTAGTTTTATAAATATTTGTTTAGAAATTTTAAATGAAGGTTATGTTGTAGTTGGTAATGGTAGAGATTATACAGAGAATCTTGATCCATTTAAAAAATCAGAGATAGGAATTACAGAAGAGTTTGATGGTGCGTATTTTAAAGATTATGTTAAAGAGGAAAATCAATATATGTTTGATAAACAAATGTCAATTGTAAAAGTTAGACCGTCTTTTATTTGTATGAAATATAAGGATGTGAAAGCTATGAATGGGTTTGAACCACGCATTGAAGCGTATACACCACCACTTGTAAAAAAAGATGAGTGGTGTGAAAATGATGAACCACATTATAGGGGAACTAAAGGTTTAGGTTCTTTTGGAAATTTGTTTCCAGCTTTAGTTTCTTATAAAATGAATAAAGTATTTGGTCAAGAAAAAATTACATATTTGAGTAATAACTATGTTGATTCTGATTATATATATGAATGTCAACGAGGCGATGTATCAGATATGCATCCGATGAGTTAGTTATGATAGGTCTTAAATCAAGTGTAGCACAAAAAGGTAGATATGTTACTCAAATAGTACATTTTATAGATGGTTATTGTAAAACAATACATGGAGTAGATACAGAAACTATTGAACAGGGTCAATTTACTAAGTTTCATACAAAAGATAACGTTATGATTTTAATTCATGATCCAAATGTTTTAATGATTGAAGTTTTTGAAGAGGATGATAATGAAGATTAGAGAAAATATGTTATCAGTATTA
>CALBXV010000100.1 GCA_937890045.1 uncultured archaeon | reverse complement strand
CTTCTTCTTTGACTGCCAGTGTATTCATAAGCTTTTGTATGTGCTTCATTGGCATTTATCTTCCTAACGGTTGTATCCCAAAATATGCTGCCAACTGGTTTAATGGATTAGCACTCTGTGCCATTGCGGCTCTCATGTAACCCTGACTTATAGGATTTTCCCAGTATCCCTTGCGTAGTGTGCGTGTCTGACCAAGCATTTCTTGACCCCTGTCTATAGCATACTGACCACTAGTGTCTTCATAATTAAGTGCCATATCTACTCCCCTACTTCTATCTGATTAAATATCATGCTTTTTAAATCAACATCTTCTCCAAAAAATAAATCCTTATAATTTATATCTGACTTTCCACCATGCTGTTTCATTAAATACAGAACTCCATATTTTCTAAAAGCTTTATAATTCTTTTCACCCATTACTTCTTTCATCTTCAACTCTTTTATCCTAAACTCACTTTCCCTTCTACGTTTTAATTCATCCTTTCGAGCCACATTACCCATCCTACTAATCCTGTCGGACTTCTCTTCCGCAGTAAAAAATATATCGTCCTTAAGATGATGAGGCATTAGTTTTTTTGATCTTTTAGGATATCTCCTATCAAACTCTGATATAATTACATCCTCTACAATATTATATAATTCACCAGACCGTTTCGCTGCTCCAACCGAATCAAAACCTTTCCTTGCTCCATAACCATATCGCTTCGCTAGCTCACCAAAGAGCGGTTCGGTTGCCATTACCTGATATGTCTTTAGTGTTGATAGAAAGTTTTGCAGTTGTCGCTGACCTGCCTTTCTCCATAAATTATGTAATGTCTTTGCCATTACATTCCTTTTAACCATTCAATGATTTTTGGTTCAATAATACTATGAGCTGTATGTTCTGATGTTCCAGGTTTATCATAATATTCCCCTAGCTCTTCTTTTACCGAATAATTCTTTCTCGTTAGCCTTTACTACGTTACTTTTTCTTGCCACGCTTACATTTCCTTTACATTCTGGCTGTTTATATTCACTTATGTACTTTCTTTAAAAATTCTTTAGGAAGACCACTATTAAAAAATCCAGCTATACCCCAATCAGGACCTTGAGCTGTTTTTTGAAAATTATTTAAAAACCACTTCTCAGGAACTTCAAATTCTAATATTATACCTTCAGAGCTCTTTTTAATATAACGCTTTGCAACATTCTTATCTGTTGTAGCCCACAAAGCTCTTTTACGAAAGCCAAATTGATTTTTTGGTTTTTTGATATATTCACCACCCCCAACAAATCTTCCCTCTTTTACCATCTTATCACCAGTGTCAATTATTTTTCTTTGTCCAGTCTTTGAATGAGTTAAAACATGCCTGGATTTTTTCCATGAATCAACACCTCTATAAACAGTCACCATCTTCTCTCCAGCTTCCTTAGCAACTTTAGCAGCTCTCCTACCTGCAACCATTTGACCTATAACTGGGATAGCTGCTGCCATAGACCATGCTGCTTCTCCAAATTCTCCTTCAAGAGCATATAGAGTAGCATCTGCTACATCAGCTATATTTCCATATGCAGGAGTCATACCTGCAACTAATAATGCATTATGAATTGACTTAGTACTTTTTTCTACTTTAGGCTGAGACATATCGGATATATTTACATAAGACTTATCAGCAACAGCTTCCATCATATTAAATACTTTATCATTAGATGTAGAATGGTATGTCTTTAGTGTTGATAGAAAGTTTTGCAGTTGTCGCTGAGGAGTACCTGCCTTTCTCCATAAATTATGTAATGTCTTTGCCATTACTCGTCTCCAACCTTCTATAGTTCCAAACTTTTTCCTTTATACTATCTTCTTAATAACCTTTTCAACCCCTCGTGAAACAAAGTAAAATCCCACAACTCCTTTTAGCACTAACCACTCATCAGGGCTTAGTGGTGGTGCACCAAACCACTCGGATACCATTCTTGCAATCATAATAAGCGCAATAACTGGCCTGATGAGATGCTTCAACATATCAACCGCAAATAATCCACTTGTCTGAGATTGAAGCCTGACGATCTGCCTAATATAATCACCCTCTGCCTCAATTAAAAGTGAGGATATCTCACTCTTCATTTGATCCCTTTTATCAGCATCAGGAACAAACTTATCAATTAAGTCTTTAGCAGATTTTAAGATTACACCTATAATGACAATACTCCCATTCCAGCAAATAATACAATGAAATCAAACCACCATTTTCTTGGTATCTCATATCCTAAAATGTGGTATGGAGGCTTCTCAGGATATAATATACCAAAATCTACATAGTTTAACGATCTCTCATATAGAAAGTTTGCAACTAACCACCCACCAACAAAATGTTGTAATAACCCATCTACCATTGGAGCCATAAGAACTGCACCTGCTATACCAGCATTTTCAAGCAATCTCCATGCATGATAGTCAAGAATGCCATCTCCCTTGCCTTTTCTGCCACATATAAGTTTATTCCCTCTGCGCTGTTTACTATCAGCCCATGTATATCCTTCTGTAGCCCCTTCACTAAATTGATTTAACATTAATGAAAATACAAACAGAGATTCTATCATCTTAGCATTTCCTTAATTTCTCTGACTCTAATATCTTCTTACAATATGGACACTTTATTAAGTTTTTGATAGTGCGCCCTTAATCGTGATGCCTGAAATCTATCAAGTTTTGTATCACTAAATAAAATCCTAACACCATTTGCTAATACAAATCCTTGCTTAGCATTAACAACATAAGGCTCAATAATAAATGGTAACCAATCTTTTACAAATTCATGGGCTGTCATTTACTCTCCGTATCATCACCTAAAATTAGAAAAAATCTATCTTTTACATCGTAGACATATTCACCAGTTAATGTATCACTTGTATATACAATAAAAGGCTCATATTCCACACCTTCTTTATCGGGTGGCACAAAGAGCCTTACATGGTCTAATGGAGTATATTTTGTATCCTTAAATCTCACAATAAAAGCATGATACCACACGCTATCTACATCAATGCTGTCAAGTTTAATGACCACACCCTGAAATCTGAGCTTAAACATGGTCCTTGCTGAGTCCTGCCACACAACACTCGCATTCCCCGACTCATCGAATAATGCCACACTTGCTGGAACTGGAAGAAATACAGTATCCAATTCAGTGCTATGAATCAATAGGGTGTCATGCACAAAGGTAGTATCATGAATCTCTATAATCTCAGGATCGAAAACCCCACAATCAGTAATGACCGAGAAAAATACCAATAACGGAATTAAACTTGATAGCACATGATTACCAAATAAACCTCCCATGATTTATTTAGAATACTACAGAACTAACCAGAGCAAGAACAGAGCCGAGAATAATACCAACAAGCGAACCCATCCCCCGAAGCCACGCCACTTGCTTCGTAATGTCAGTTTGTCGCACATCCAATCGTCCAAGATTTTCCTTAATCCATTTGACATCGGTCTTGAGTTCACTCAAGTCGGCTGTTATGTTCTGTCTCCAATCAGTTAACTCTTTGCCATTCATTTTTTATCCGCATAATACTTGATTCTCTTTTCTAAGCTTCTCATAATATTTTTCTCTTACTTCTTCTTCCACTTCGTCCACGAAAACCCACTTTGTATGAGGAGGCGTTGACACGTATAAATCAATAGAGTTATCAAAACTCCCCAAAATATG
>CALBXV010000099.1 GCA_937890045.1 uncultured archaeon | reverse complement strand
AAATAAAGGCAGAGAAGGTAGAAAAGTTTGAAGGTGCTTATGTAAAAGACCCATTAGTGGGTATGCATAATTGGGTTGTGTCGTTTGACCTTAACTCGCTATATCCTCATTTGATTATGCAATATAATATTTCGCCAGAAACTTTGGTTAATAGTGGTGTAAAACCAGAAGAAGGAATGGTTGATAAGATACTTGACGGCAAGATTAGAAATTCTACTGAGTATTGTATGACTCCTAATGGTGCATATTTTAGAAAAGATAAACGAGGATTTTTGCCGGAGATAATGGAGACTATGTATAATGATCGTACAAAATATAAAAAACTTTTGCTTGAAGCTAAACAGAAATATGAGGACACTAAAGACCCCAAGTTCCTCAAAGATATATCAAGATATAACAATATCCAAATGGCAAAGAAGATATCACTCAACTCGGCGTATGGTGCTATTGGGAATAATTGGTTTCGCTATTTCGATCTTATGGTTGCTACTGCAATTACAACATCTGGCCAACTTTCTATACGATGGATTGAGAAAGCTCTTAACATCTACCTTAATAAAATCTTGGAGACAAAAGATGAGGACTATGTTATCGCATCTGATACCGATTCAGTTTATATCACTTTTGACAAGTTGGTTAGTAACGTGTTTGAAGAGAGAACAGAACCTAGCAAAATTGTCAATTTCTTGGACAAGGTTGCAAAAGAGAAGCTGGAACCATTTATGGCAAAAAGTTATACTGCTCTTGCTAAAACTATGAATGCCTATGAACAAAAGATGGATATGGGTAGAGAGGTGATTGCTGACAAAGGAATCTGGACTGCTAAGAAACGATACATTCTAAATGTGTATGACAGTGAAGGAGTCAGATATAAAACTCCACAGTTGAAGATTATGGGTATTGAAGCTGTTAAATCTTCTACTCCACAAGTATGTAGAGAAAAGATTAAGGCCGCATTAGATATTATTATGACAAGCGATGAGAAAATGCTAAATACATTTATCCAAGAGTTTAGAGATAAATTTATGAAATTGCCTTCAGAAGATATTGCTTATCCACGTTCAGTAAATGGTTTGAAAAAGTTTTCATCTTCCAGTGGTATGTTTGCAAAGGGAGCTCCAATTCATTGCAAAGGAGCAATCCTTTACAATTATCTGGTGAAGAAACATAAGTTGACAAACAAGTATCCCCTGATACAAGAGGGAGATAAAATAAAGTTTTTGCATATGAAGCAACCTAATATCTATACAACGAGTGCATTTTCCTTTCTAACATTTGTACCAAAGGAACTTGACATTTTGGATAGAATAGATTATGATAAACAATTCACTAAAAGTTTTGTTGAGCCGTTAAGATTTATTACTGAAAAAATACTTTGGAAAATTGATGACAGTTACGGAACACAAGGTACATTGGAAGATTTCTTTTAATGCGGGCATCGTATAATGGTATTACCTCAGATTTCCAATCTGATGATGGGGGTTCGATTCCCTCTGCCCGCTCCATTTTGGATATAGTATGATACTTGAAAAACAAGATGCAGTTTATGCTGCAACAAAATTAATGAATTATTACAATAATTTTAATCGCATTGATGATTATTTTCGTTCGAGAAAAATTGAACGTGTAAAGAATATTCCTGTTGCATTGCCAGGATTCAGTATGGAAGATGACTTATTCCAAGAATATGATATGCATCCCGAAGATATGAATTTTTCTATCGTACAGATGCAAAACAAAACCTTTAACACACTTCTGGAAATGACTGCTTCATTTTCACCAGATGAAAATGTAGGCAAGACTGCTAAGTATATTGTTAAGGAAACGAATACCGATAAGGTTTTTGGTTTTATAAGATTTGGTTCACCATTAATTAATTCTGGACCTCGTAATGATTATCTTGGTAATGTTCCAGATTTAGAAATATTCAACAAACGTGCTATAATGGGTTTCAATATTGTTCCCGTTCAACCAGCTGGATTTAATTATTTGGGTGGAAAATTGCTTGCCGGAATTTGTTGTTCTTCTAATATTCGTAAAATGTTGAATAAAAAATATGATACGGAGTTTTGTCTATTTGAAACAACTTCACTTTATGGCAATATTAAAGAGTTTTCAATGTATGATGGTATGCGTCCATACTTGCGTTATAAGGGTAATACACAATCCAAGTTTCTATTGACGTTGGGTGAGGAGATATATCCAGAACTAAAAGATTGGTTTACAGAAAAAAATGGTGGAGAAGAGATGATACCATTTAAAACTTCTGAGGGTATACCAACTGCAAGCCGAAAACTTAAAATACAGACTAAAATGGTGAGTATTGTAAAAGCTTCTCTCAAACAATTTGATACTAAGGCTTATGAATTATTTTGTAAGAAGATAGCTTCTGCTGGAGAGATTACGACTCAGAAAAGATTTTACATGAGTGAATATGGATTTTCTAATGTAAAAAATGTTTTACTTGGCAAGGAAAGTACCTTGACAAAAGGTGAAAACTATGATAAGTTTAGACTTGATAATATCATTAAGTGGTGGAAGAAAAAAGCCACTAAACGATATAACAACGTGGTTGCAGATGGAAGGATTCGTAAAGACCTTGAAGTTTGGAACCAAAACACAATGAATAGTATAGATATTATTCGTTAAACATTGTTAGAAATTAAGATATAACTCTGGCATGGTGTCAGTAAAAGTCTTAGTAAGAACAAAGGAGAAAGTAAATGGCTGCTTTAGCATCCGATAGTAAAGTTGAAACCCCAGAGGTTTTATATAATAGATTTTTCAAACCAATTGAAGAGAAGTTAAGACACCTTGATGAAATCGTAAAAGATTCTTATCAGGGGGATAGTTCTATGGAGTGGTTAATAAGTGCTCCAATAGATACTCAAGCTAGAGAATATCAGAGAGAGAAAGTTGCTGATTTAGATTGGAAACAAAACTTAATGATTAGTGTCGTAGATAAAGTTCTAGGACACGGCATTGTAATCATGAATATGATACACATTAGGATTGTTGTTAAGAATTTCAAAGTAACATTTGAATTGATTGATGGTCAGCAAAGAGTTATTTCTATAAAGGAATATATCGACGGCGACTATGCTCTACCAGAAGGATATAAAGTCGGTGATTTAGATTTAGGTGGATTGAAATTTCAGGATTTACAAGCCCTTGGTGGTGAGTATGACGAAATCGCCGAAGGCATAAAATCTTATAAAATTGCAACTGCTTTTTATGAAGGTTTGACAGATCAAGAAACTTCTGATTTATTTGTTTACAAACTTAATAATGTAAACACTATGAATTGGCAAGAAATGAGAAACGCCATTCTTGGTGGTCTAACTCGTTGGGTTAGAAATACTTCTAGAATTAAAAAGTCCGATGGTGGAGATAGGCACGAACTATTTACTACTTTGGAGGATACTGATAAGAAAGTACCATATATGAAGTACTTTCGTCTAAAGGTAAAAGATCAGAGAATGGAACGTGACCAATGGCTTGCCAATTTGACATATCTTGCTTTAAATGGTTTTAAGAATGGTATCTCTAATCAGAAAAAGGTTACTGATTTTTATAAAGAACATCAGCTGGATGGTGGTAAGTACAAGCAAACCTTTACAGATTCTAAAGTGATAACTAGACTTTTAACTCTTGGATTAGATATTTGTAAAACAACACCAGATATATATCACGGCAAATTATCTGCTATGAATCTAACTATGATGATTTTGTATGCTAGAGAAATACAAAAAAAACATGGTAAGATTAACTTAGACCTTTTTGTTACAGAATGGTTTAGGGTGGCAACAGAGTGGGATGATACTAAGCTGGCACGTTATGAGGGTTTGTTTGAAAATAATGGTACAACACCCATGAAACCTTTTTGGGCTAATTTCAATGGTATTAATGGTAATGCTATAAATACAATTTGTAATGTCATGGATGAGAACTTAGCTAATGTTGGTATTGATATTGATACTAGAGATTTTACTGATAAACAAATTGATGATGCACATATTGCTCAAGGTGGTATAGATTACTGGACTGGCAAACCTGTCAAAAGAGAAAATTGTGTCGGTGATCATTTAATCCCACGATCTGCTGGTATAAAAGCTGGTGGTGTTACTGAACCACATAATCTTGTTGTTACATCTAATTATAACAATAGGACTAAAAGTAATATGGATGGTGCAGTTTTCAATGAACAAATGAAAAATGTTGCATGAACCTATTTGACCTAGATAAAATAAAACAAGAAGTGAAAACTGTTAGGGTGCTTGTGTACCCTAACATCACTTTTCAGAAAGACTTGGAGAAGGATAGTTATATCCAAGTCATTAGAAACCAGATTAAATTGCTGAATGAAATTCGTGATGACCTCTGGTTTTATTTGATTCTATCGGAACCAACGCCATCTTTAATGTTCGATAATGTGACGCAATACTATATTGATTTGCCCACATATCCACCTACTATGCGTTCTCATTTTGATGTATCTAAGATTCAAAAGATACTGAATAATGGTTTAGACTTTGATTTGGTTATGTCTCATTTACCAGAACATACCCATGCACTAAAGAATACCTTGTACAATGTTACACATCACACACCGCCAATTTTTGGATATTGCCATTGGTTTGATGTTAAAGATGTGGTTGCATGGCCTAAGGATAGTTTTCTACAGAATATCACAGGATTATTAGAATATGACAGATGTTATCTAAACACGCAACACCAAAAAGATTTGGTTCTTAATCAGGCCAAAGAAACTTTTAATGATACAACAATTCTAAAATTGAATGATATTTTGACAGTTCAGCATTTGGGTGTTAATCGTGAAGATATCGTAGAAGAAATAAATGAAACACCAGAAAAGATTATCGTGTTTAACCACAGGCCTGATACCTATAAACACTTCAAAGAATTTATCGCAGTTACAGACCAGCTTTGGGAAATACGTCAAGATTTCAAAGTTTGGATACCTCTATTAGAAAAACCTAATCGTGATTATGTTGTTACCACAAAAGGTAATAAACAATGGTATTACAACGAATTAAAAAAGTGTTATATTGGGTTCTCACCTAAACAGAAGTATGGTGGTTGGAGTGTAGCGACTACAGATGGCATGATGAACGGTGTACCATATATAATGTATAATGATACATATTATAAAGAATTACATACACAAGGGGATTTCTTTGATAATGATTATGATGCACTTATGATGCTAAATACTTATTTGGACGATCCAAAATATCGTAATGAAGAAGCTGAAAGAGCGGTTGATTATATAAAATCATCTTTAGTATATAAAGATAAGATGGTAGAGATGAATGAGTATATGAATGACTTGTTATCTAAACAAAAGGTAATGGGAGATAGTAATAAACTAAAAGAAATTATAGAGTTTATTAAAAAAGGCCCGGCAACAAAGAAAGAACTGATGGATTATCTGGGTTGGGGAAGAGGTATTAAGTGGACTCCTTATCGTAGAGCATTGATGAATCACCCAAATATTGTAGATGTTATGGATGAATACCCGAAGTATATATGGAAAGATATATAATTAAATGTTAGAAGTGATTACAGACTGTTGTTCTAAGACCTATCTTGATATGATGAAACATGCTGCAATGAGTAGCAGCAGATGGAATCTAAAATATCCGATAAATTTGGAACCTAAGCATTTAAAACTTGATATCATTGAAAATGAACCTCTAGAAGAAATGCTTGCCGGCCTAGCATTTGGATTGCTTATCCAAATCTATGACAAGGGCGGTAAAGAGTTTTTTCTGCCAGAAGTGTCGTATTGCTCTATTAGTATGAAAGATAGACACAGAACCGACAACCGCCACGTTGACCACGAGCATGACAAAGATTATATCAAAATTCTTGGTTTGTTAAACAGTGATTGGGGCTCACAAGACGGTGGACTATTTCTACATGGAGATGAAGCGATTCCTACAGTTCCCACACATTTTATAATCTTTGACCCCAGAGTTTTGCACTGTGCTTCTGAAATCACCACAGATAAAAAAAGAATGGGAATTGACTTCACTGTTAAGAAAAAATAATGGATAATTATATTCGGGTTTATAAAAATGTGATAAGTGATGAGAAGTGTCAGCATCTGATTGAGATGTTTGAATCAGACACAGAAAATCATGAAATTCAAGATAATGGAAATGGTGCAACACTAACTCAAATTAATTTCCTCCATTCATCAGACACAATATGGCGGGATGAAGCAAGTAATCTGGCAAATACCATAGTAAACTATGCTCATCAATATAAAAAAGATTATGATATTAAAGACAATCAATGGCCAAAGAAATTGATTATCGAGCCGCCAAAGATTAAACGATACACGCCTGGTGGTAAAGACAGGTTTCCAGAACATGTTGATGTTCAAGACTATAAAACTGCACAGAGATTTCTAGTCGCCTTTATATATCTTGATAATAATGAAAAGGGACAAACTGTTATAAGTCCAAAGGATGACACATTTGTTTCTTTCTGTATTCGCGGTTCCTTGTTATTATTTCCACCATTATGGCCTTGGCTGCATACTGGTATGCCCCCGATAGATAAACCGAAATATATTGTAGGAAGTTATCTACACTATCTTTAACCTTCACTAACTTCATTATATAAATAGTAATAATTACATTTACACATGGAGACATTGAATGAGTTTACAACAATACGTTCGGCAAGTTAGACCCCGAAACGAATC
>CALBXV010000098.1 GCA_937890045.1 uncultured archaeon | reverse complement strand
ATTTGAATGTTATAGTAAAAGAATGGGCATATCGTGTTCACGATGGTAAACCAGACCCAAATAACTCTGCTCATTTGTATCAATTATCTGAAATACTGATTGAAAATAAATGGCCGTTAAGTGTTATAGATGTACTCTTACAGAATTTAAAAGAAGGTGATGAATGGTGGACAACGTTATCACCAGAACAACAAGCACAATATATTAAAGACCATCCTAAATCTCAAAAGGCTCAAGACGCAAAAGAGAAAGAAGATGGTGAAGAGCCAAAAGAAAAACCTAAAAAAGAAAAACCGTCAGAAAAAATAAAAAGAAGAAAAGAAGTTAATATAAAAGCAGATAAACTAATTAAAAATAGTAAAAATCCTGCGAAAACTGCTTACGAATTAATTTTAGCGAGAAGAGATGATATAAGAAACGCATATGATTTACCAGCAGGTACACCAGCGTCTACTACTGGTGAAACTTATGGTGGTATTGCATTAGAACAATTAGTTCAAAATCCAAATATGACAGAGGATGAATTTGTTGAAAATGAACTTGAAAAAATGAAAGGTACTCCGTTACATGAAAAGTTACTTGAAGAGGCTAAACAATCAAAAGATTGGCAAAAAGATCCAGAAGAATATGTTAAAACATGGCTAAAAGTTGGTTATAGAACTGGTAAAGGAGAACTTGAGTATTTAGAAAGTGAACCAAAATTCAAATATAAAAAACCACAATCTAAACCTTATCCGATATCTACCATTATGGATTACAATCAAAAACAGATTGTACAATCACTCTTAGAAACGAAAAGAGATGAACACAAACCTGGTTCTGAAGAGTATGAACATTATCAAACACAGTTAGATTACTTAGAAAAATTAGATGATACTGATACTGGAATTGTGTATGAAACGAATGATGAACCACCTAGAATTGGATTTAAACATACATCAAATAAAAAGAAGTGGAAAGATCCTCACAACAATACTTCTGTTAGGAAAAAAGGTGAAAAGATTTCTAAAGCTGTTGAAGGGAATAAAGATTTATCAGATGGAGATAGAAAGAAAGTAGTAGAGACTACAACTAATGCAGTAGAAAGAGCTGCTACTACAGTTGATAATGCAGAAAAAGTTGTTGGTCAAGATAGTCAAAATTTATCAAAACAAGCAACAAAAAATATAGGTTCACTACTTGGAGTTTTGGGAAGAACTCCAAAAGAGAGAAGTAAGGATTATGTTGAAGAAATGAGACAGAATGCGGCTATGAAAAAACATCTGGTAGCTAAGGGTATAGATCCTAAAAAAGCAACAGAACAAGAAATAGCTGAAGCGGTAGTTGAGATGGCAAAGGATGGTACTGCTACACAAGATATTCAGAAAATTATGTTGAAAGCATCTGATCTTGTTTCGAGAGTTCGTGATTTAGCTAAAAATGGGTTGGCAAAAAATAAATATAAACCGATGAGTGTCAATGAGATAGTTAAACATTTGAATGACAAAGGACAGAATATAACAGCCGCTCAAGTTAACGCGTGTTTAGATTCTGAATTAGATGATATTGAAGATACGAGTAGAAAAAGAAAAGATTCTATGGCAGTAGCACACGAACAATTAGTCGGAGACTTACAGAAAGCAGATTCTGAAATGGATCCAGATTCGTATCCTATTAATCTTGATGGTGATAATGGTCCTAATCAAAGAGGTTATGTACAATCATTTCTGGATGAAATACACTTTACTAGATATATAAACGGAGAACTTGAGGGTATACAATCAATTAATATAGGTGGTACTTCTGTTAGTCCGACAGAGTTTAGAGAGTGTTTATCTGAATTGTCTGGATATGATGGTGATTTAGATTCTGAAGAAGGGAGAAAGGGTTTATTGGAACATTTACAAAAAAGAGTAAGAGTTTCTCCAGATAGTAGTTCTATTTCATTTGGACATTCTGGAAGTGGTAAATCTAAAGAGTTAGGTAAAGAACAATATAGAACAAAAGGCAAGTCAAAATCAATTTTAGCTCATCTTGGAGATGATATGATAGATTGTTTAAAAGGTAAAAACAAATGAAAACTCAACTACTCTGCACATTCACAAAACGTAATAAATTTTACGAAACAGTAGATATTATTATCGCATGTAACGATATTGTGTTTGATAAGATATATGCATTTCAGAATGAAAAAGATCATCATCAATTAATCTGTACTTATAATGTAGAGTATGATGAAGATTTTATTGAAAATGTACCAGATACAATTTCGTTACATAGAAAAAAGAATACAAATACACTTTATACAATTAATGCACTTAATGATTTGATTCGTGAATTAAATGGTGGTAAATTAGATAAAACATTTCCTATAGAATGGGAGAACTATAAAAACTGTTTATTACTTACGAATGAGGAAGGACTCAATAAAATACCAACAAGAATTTATACCATAGTAGATGTGAAAACTTGGGATAAAGATAAAAATAAAAAATAAAATGTATTTTCAATAAATTGATTATACTTATTTATGTATCAAGGTTATACTTGATTAAAAAATACTAATTAAATACTTAAAAATAGGAGATAAAAAATGGATTTAAACGCAATCAAAAAACGTCTTAATCAACTTCAAACATCAAACACAAGAACATCTAATCTTTGGAAACCACAACCAGGTTCACAAGTGGTTAGAATTGTTCCTTATAAATTCAATCAAAGTAATCCTTTTATTGAATTATACTTTCACTATGATTTAGGTGGTAAGAATTATCTTTCACCAATTTCATTTGGTCGCCCGGACCCAATTGAAGAGTTTGCTCAAAAACTCAAATCAACAGGTTCTAAAGATGACTACCGTTTAGGTAGAAAGGTTGAAGCAAAAATGAGAACTTTTGCTCCAGTCGTAGTTCGTGGCGAAGATAATGAAGGTGTCCGTTTTTGGGGTTTCGGAAAAACAGTTTATCAAGAACTGTTATCAATCATTGCAGATCCAGACTATGGTGATATTACAGACCCAGTAAGTGGTCGTGATGTTGCTGTAGAATTCAAAACTGCTGAGGAAACAGGTAAATCTTTTCCCTCAACGTCAATCAGAGTGAAACCAAATCAAACTCCAATTACAGAAGATGCATCTGTTCTTGAATCAATCAAAGAAACGCAAAAGAATATTACTGAAATTTATCAGGAACGTTCTTATGACGAATTGACTCAGGCTCTTAATGACTACTTAAATGGTAGTTCAGAAAAGACTGAAGAAAAAGTAGAAGAAACAGTAAAAGCTGTTCCTGAAACAAAATCTTATGATTCAAAGAAAACATCAGATGCGTTTGATGATTTATTTAATAACTAAATAAAATAATATAGGGTGGCTAGGGTTAAGAGCTACTGTTTGTTCCATGCATGTAAAACGCACCGACATCTGGAGCCACTTATATTTATAGGAGATTTTTATGTCAACACGAGATGAATTGGCTGGTGTCTTAGCCGACACCTTAAATAAACAGTTCAAGGATATGAAAGTTGCATATTTCTTGGATGGCACCGATACAACACCTACAGATATAAAAGATTTTATATCAACTGGTTCTACTATGTTAGATTTAGCAATATCAAATAAACCAGAAGGTGGTATTGCAGTCGGTAGAATTACTGAAATCAATGGATTGGAATCAAGTGGTAAATCACTACTTGGAGCTCATACATTAGCTGAAACTCAGAAAAAGGGTGGTGTAGCTGTTTATATAGATACAGAAACTGCTGTTAGTACTGAGTTTCTCGGTTCTATTGGTGTAGATGTAGAAAATATGTTGTATTTACACTTAGAAACAGTAGAAGATATATTTACAGCAATAGAAGAAATTGTAACTAAAGTTCGTGAATCAGATAAAGATAGGTTAGTAACTATCCTTGTAGATTCACTTGCGGCCGCTACAACTAAAGTAGAGTTAGAAGCTGAGTTTGATAAAGATGGTTGGGCCACAAGTAAAGCAATTATACTATCAAAGGCTATGAGGAAAATTACTCAGATGATTGGTAGACAAAAGATAGCTTTAGTATTCACTAATCAACTTAGACAAAAACTTGGAGTAATGTTTGGAGACCCTTGGACTACAAGTGGTGGTAAAGCATTACCGTTTCACGCATCAACACGTATCAGATTAAAAAATCTAGGTCAAATTAAAGATAAAAAGAATAATAATATTGGTATAAAGATGAGAGCTCAGGTCATTAAAAATAGATTAGGACCTCCAATGAGACATGCTGATTTTGAACTTTACTTTGAAACAGGTATTGATGACGATGGTAGTTGGTTAAAAGTTATGAAAGAACATAAACTTGTAAAACAAGGCGGTGCCTGGTATACCATGAATAATCATAACGGTAAAGAACTTAAATTTCAATCTAAAGATTGGACTGAACAACTTAAAGATAAAGACTTTAAAGAGCATTGTTACAACTTAATTTGTGATAAAGTAATTCTCAAATATGAAAAGAACTTTGGCATAGATGATGTAGTTGTGGAAGAAGAAATAAGTGAGTAATGAAAAATATCTTTCTATACTTGAAGAAATCAAGAAGAAGGGTGGCTCTTTAGATAGCGGCGAACCTAATGATAAAGTACTTATAATAGATGGTCTAAATACTTTTATACGAGTATTTAGTGTTATACCGACTACTAACGATGATGGTATTCATGTTGGTGGAATAGTTGGTTTTCTTAGAAGTATTGGTTATACTATAAATATGTTTAGACCTACCCGCGTTATCATAGTATTTGATGGCAAAGGTGGGTCTACCCGCCGCAGGAAGTTATATCCCGAATATAAAGCAAAACGAAAAACAAAATATAGAGTAAATAGAGCATATGATTTCGCATCTCAAGAAGATGAGAAACAAAATATGATAATGCAGTTACAGAGAGTAGTTGAATATTTAGAAACACTACCTGTAACTGTTTTATCTTATGATAACATTGAAGCAGATGATACGATAGGTTATCTATGTAGACAAGTTCTAACTGATTCTAAAATTACAGTTATGTCTACTGATAAAGATTTTCTTCAGTTAGCTAATGGTAGGATAAAAGTATGGAGTCCAACTAAAAAGAAATTGTATGATGAACAAGCTGTACTTGATGAATTTGGTATATCATCTCATAATCTTATTTGGTATAGAGTTATTGACGGTGATAAATCAGATAACATTCCAGGTGTAAGAGGTTTAGGACTAAAAACAATACAAAAAAAATTACCATTTTTGAGTGAAAATCGTATAGTTGATATGGATGAAGTTTTAGATGTTTTACCCGAATCAAAGGATACTATAGAATTAAATTATAAGTTAATGCAGTTATCAGATGTAGATATTTCAGGTTCTACAAAAACTAAAATAATAGATAGAGTAAATGAACCCATTAATAGATTAATAAAATATAAGTTTCAAACGATGTTTTTAGAAGATAAGTTATATACAGCTTTACCAAATGTTAATAGTTGGTTACTTACTAACTTTAATCAATTAAATCATTGTGCTGAGAAAACTCATGGGTAAAGAATATAAAAAAATATTACCATTAAAAGATAATGAAAAAGTAGTAGACCAAGTTGGATGGTTACCATTATCAGTTATTGAGCCAAGTAGAAAATCAAAAGTTAAATGGAAAAACGCTTATTTAAACGATGGTTTATCAGAAAAAAGACGAAGCGATGATAGTGAATATCTCCCAAGTCTTGGTTTTAGTGAGTTCCATGCAGGTCTTACTGAAGACTTAATACATTATTGGTCAGTAGTAGATAGTGTTGTAGTAGATCCATTTGCTGGTAGAGCGACAAGGGCATTTGTAACATCTAAACTTGGAAGAAAATATTATGGTTATGATATAGCACCAAAAACTGTTGAACGAGTTAAAAAACATTTAGACAGTTTCAGTATTGATGCTACTATTTATTTAGAGAATGGTTGTGAAATGAAACATACTGTAAACGATTTTGCAGATTTAGTTATGACTTGTCCACCATATCAACAATTAGAGAAATATGAATCTGTTAAAAATCAATTATCAGATATAAATGATTATGAAACATTTTTAGGAATGTTAAAGTTATGTGCTGTTAACATTAAAAGGGTTTTAAAACCTGGTGGATTTTTAGTTTGGGTATGTGCTGATTGGAGAGATGGAAAAGAGTTTCGTTCATTTCATACCGATTCAATTCAAATGTTTAAAAATGTTGGATTAAAGTATCATGATTTAATTGTGATGAAAAATAAAAGTCCGTTTGCTAGTATGCAAATAGGTAAAGTAGCAGCAAATAGATATACAAGTAAAATACACGAGTATATTTTAGTTTTTAGGAAAGAGGGTGAATTGAACTACCCGTCAAATGATATACGAACACAAGTAAGTAAATGGTGGTAAGATGAGTGAAACACTAACACAATTTGGAACATCATTTCAATCTAAGATTATTGCATCTTTGTTAAGAGATGTAAAATTTATACAAACTATTAATGATATTTTAGAACCTGATATGTTTGACTCAGATTCTAATAAATGGTTAGTAAAAGTAATAAGAGATTATTTTTATGAATATAAAAAACAACCTACATTGGATGTTTTGAAGTATAAGTTAGATGAGATAGATAATGATGTTTTAAAAGTTGGAGTGGTAGATAAATTACGGGATGTTTGGCAAAATATTGAAGCGACTGATTTAGAATTTGTTGAAGAACAGACTTTAGATTTTTGTAAGAATCAAACATTAAAAGGAGCCATATTAAATTCAGTTGAGTTGTTAGAAAATAAAGATTATGATGGTATAAAGAGTATTATAGATGAAGCGATGAAAGCTGGTAGTACAAGAGATTTAGGTCACGATTATTTAGTTTCGTTAGAAGATAGACTTACTCAATCAGCGAGAATAACAGTAAAAACACCGTGGGATATAGTAAATGAAATTATAGATGGTGGTTTGGGAGTTGGTGAATTAGGTGTTGTAGTGGCACCAGCTGGTATTGGTAAATCTTGGACACTACAATGTATAGGAGCTGGAGCATTAAGAGATGGTAAAACTGTAGTTCATTATACATTAGAGTTGAATGAGAATTATGTCGGTTTACGATATGATTCTATTTTTAGTGGAGTTACTACAGCAAATATAAAATATTATAAAGAAGATGTAAAAAGTAAGTTAGAAAAACTTCCAGGTAAACTATTAATAAAATATTTTCCAACAAAATCAGCAAGTGTACAGACATTAGGGGCACATTTAAGACAAATAGAATTAAGTGGGATAAAACCGGATGTAGTATTAGTAGATTATGCAGATATATTAAAATTAACAGGTAACTTTAGAGAGAAGAGACATGCTATAGGTAATACATATGAAGATTTAAGAGGATTAGCTGGTGAGTTAGAAATACCGATATGGACAGCTTCACAAGCTAATCGTTCAGCGTTAGAAGAAGATGTAATCGGAGCTGATAAAATAGCTGAAGATTATAGTAAAATCATGACTGCCGATTTTGTTATGAGTATGAGTAGAAAAGTAGAAGATAAAATAGCTAATACTGGTAGATT
>CALBXV010000097.1 GCA_937890045.1 uncultured archaeon | reverse complement strand
CTTCCCTCTCCCAAGGTATCATATTATATAGTTCTGTTAAACTATATTTATGATGTTGCACTAATCCAAAATTCGTATGTGTAAAATTATATAAGTTATCATGTGAGAGGGCTAGTCGAAAAAATTTCCGATCCCCTCTAAAACAGTCTTTTGTTCATTATCACAAGTCTTACATTTGAATTCAGCTGATATTGATAAAGATGGAGCACTACCTAAGTAATCTTGTACACCTTCTAACATTTCAAGAGACATAGAATCCATGAATTGGTCTAATTCCTTTTCTGTAAAATCATCTCTAGTCATAACTTCATCACCATTGATAACAGCTGTAATACATCTCTGCATTAATTGAAAAGCTTCTTTAGTATTAGGATCTTCTACAGTTATATTTAAACCTTTCATTGTTTCATAAGTTGCATACTGTAATTCTAGAGATATATTATCAGTTAGTTTAACTACATTAGATACTTTTTTCTCTTGTTTAACTTCAGCTGCTTCTAAGTCTACTGTTACTTCATTTTCAGTTTCACATTGCTCACATTTCATAACGATATCTGAAGTTTCTCCAACAGATTTTATTCTTATTTGTAAAAACAAATATTCTAAGTCTACTGTAGGTAATTTTTCTGCATTAACATCATCACAACAAACATTAATTAATCTAATCATTTCCCGAATTTGTGTATTTTGATCATCACTTTCTTGTGCGATCATTAAAACTTTTTGTTCTCCAACTAAGAAAGGTCTAAATTCTACTCTTTGTTCAGAAGATGGTAGCACAGTACTGTGCATCGGGGTTTCAAGTATTGGTAATCCCATAATATTATTTCCTCATTTTTATAATATAAACATTATTTAGTATAGATTATTTAGTCTTTTAATCTAAACCTATTTTTGAAGCAAGACTCCCTCTTTCTTTAAAAAGCTTATCTTCAACTTTTCTTGTAGCTTTTGATCTAAGCTTTCTACCTGCTTTCTTGAATAGAGCTCCAAGAATAGTATTTTCAGGTTCATTTTCATATTTTGATGTCCAAGTTCTATAACCAAAAGTTACATCAAAAGTTTGTATTGCTGATGAACTTGAATCAAGTGACAACCCTGACAATGTTTCTGGAAAAGCATCAATCAATTCTACTTCATATATAGGCATATCAGCTCTATCTAATTGTCTTAAAATAACAGTTCCAAGATAGCTATTATCAGCATATTGATATTTCATTCCATATGATGAATCATACATATAATCCAACCAAAGTTCTATGACTTGTCTATCTTCTAGGGTAGAATCACCAAGAAATGTTAATGTAATATCTTGGTTATTTTCAACTTGTTTAAGATATTTACGAGTAGGTCCAGCTGGAATTTCACTATATGTTTCTGTGATAACTTTTCTACCAGGCATTGCAGCTTTTGAAACTCGCATACCTCGCATTCTTATATCAAGTTTTGGCATAAAGATTTCAACTTCAAATCTATTTTGTCTGGCCATTGCGTCTATATGACCCATAAATCTACTTATTTTCATACCATTTTCCTACTGTTTCCCCAAACTGAACTGGCATCAACTTTTCTGAATGAATCAGTTGGTAGAAATATTGCTATTTCCCAATCAGCGGGTTCGATTAATAATAATGGTGATTGAATATGACTAGATAAGTAATGTTTAAAACATGGTTTAAACCATCTTAATTTCGTACTACCTTTCATCATGTTATAAGTTAATTTCATTTTTGTTCCTATACTATATCTTTGATCACTTGCAAAAAGCATTAATGCATCTAAGAATTGAGCTCTGATCACAGGATGTAAGTAATGTAAATTGATACCATGAAAACCACCTTTAGCTCTCTGTATAGGGATACATAAAGGAAATCTGTCATAATAAGGTAACTCAGTTTTCATCTTTGGATCATATTGAAAGTTATACATTCTTCCATATGAATGTCTAGCTCTCTGTGGTCCTTGAGCTAGAAGTCCTACGCGTGAAACTCTAAGATTACTAACGCGTGATCTAAACCAAGACATAGATTCTTTAGTTCTAGCTTGTATACCAGCTCTAAATGCTTCTTGTTCTAATTTGTCAAATAATCTTTCAGCCATATAACTATTTATGTCATTTAATAGATATTAATCTCTTTTTCTGTAATAATTCTCCATTCCCAGTTTCTTTCTTCACAATATTTGACAGCTTGTTTCCATTTAGCATCATTAATCATGTAAAGTTTGACTTCATTAAGATATCGTTTAGATTTTCTCCCTGTTTTTGTGAGTTTTCTTTTTGGATTGGGTGGTTTTGTTTGTTTTGAAGGTTTTATTTCGATCAGCTGATTGACTATCATGCCATACTTGTTTTTATACTTCATATAGAAGTCTGGAAAATAGCGGTGCACCCGATTGTCTATTGGTGAGACATACGGTATAATGATTTCCTCAGAACTCCATTTTAATACAGCTGGTGTGTTGTCTAAATATACCATGAATCTTCTCTCTAAAAGAGAACGATAAACAATATTAGTAGGGTTACCCTTGTATTTTTTTGGATTCTTTGGTTTAAACTTTCCTTTATAAGACATAAATAACTAATATAAGTATTTATTACAGGAACATATCATGGGTGATTTCTCAAAAAAAATAGACAAAGTTCAAGGACTAGTAGGTTCTTTTAAAGGAGATAAGAATGCATTAGAGGGCTTCAAGAGTGTATTAGGGATTGGTAATTTTTCTAATAAATTTGATCAAAGAATAAAAGATGGTCTTGGTGATTTACTTGGAGGTGCATTGGGTATCAGAATGTCACAAATACCGGAAATAACGGCTGATGTATTAGAACGACACAATAAAGAACGATTAGATAGACAAACAGCCGTATCTAACAAACCAAGGAAAGAAAATGTTCCAGGCATACAACATACTTTGCAATACCCTTTAAATTATTTTGCTGAGGGTGAAAGTTCAGGTATAAGTGTAAAGGAAAATACTGCAATGGCCGATATAGATCCCGATACCAAAGAAAAATGGTTTGGTGGTTCATCCACCTTTGCAGCTACTACATTAAACTTTCCTAATGCAATACATTTTAGATCATTACCAAGAAAAGAACAAGACCATTCAGAAAGTATAGTTGGACCCGGTGATAAGAAAAGAGATGCAAGAGGTGAAGAAACAATACGAGGGTTCAATAAAGATGTGGGGGATTGGGGTTCAGTCAATCCAGCTGCAGAAGCCATATACGATATCTTTTTACATCTTCCAGAAAAATTATCAGATGAAGTTAAAGTAGAATATGCAGAAGCTAAGGCTGGTGGATTACAACGCTTCTTTGCAAGATTATTTGATAAAGGTGGAAATGTAGAAGACATGAGTGGTGAAGGAAATTTTGACATGAATGAATTTTTGACATCTCTTAAAGGTATGCTACCAGGTGGAGATATATTACAAAAGTCTGTAGGACACATGACTAATCCGGCCGTATTTCAAGCCTTAAAGAATGTTAATTTTAGAAGTTATTCTTATTCATTTAAATTAATGCCTACATCTCCTGCAGAAGCAGATGTGATAAGACAGATTATTTATGCTTTTAGAAAATCTATGTTACCTGGAACAGCTGGAGAAAATAATGCGATCTGGACTTTACCAAATGAATGGGCAATTGCCTTTGAAGGTCCTATAAAAGATTGGGTTGATTTTCCATTGACAGCTGTTTGTACATCAGCTACAGTTGACTATGGACCAACTCTTATGTCTGGAGATAGTAGCGGCAAAGGCCGTGGAGCTCCAAGCACAATGACTTTGAATTTAAACTTTATTGAAACAATGCAGTTGTCTAGACAAAGATATGGAAATGAAGTTGGAGCTGGTAATAGTAAGAGAGAGTCAAGAGCTGAAGATGGAACAAAATTAGGAATTATGAGTGATCTCTCAA
>CALBXV010000096.1 GCA_937890045.1 uncultured archaeon | reverse complement strand
GCAGACGAGATCCCACACGAGAATCTCGTTAATATTTTACCAGAGATGTTAGAAACAAATGATGTGGATTTAGTATGGGTCCCACGGGTAAACACGGTTGAAGGACTTACTGATGAACATTGTGCAAAATGGGGGTGGAGAGTTACAAAGTTAGGTTGGGTAAATTATCCAGATTATCAGGCAAGAATATTTCGTAATGATGAAAAGATAAGATGGAGAAAACCAGTTCACGAACACATTTGGGGTTGTAAAACATATGCACACTTACCACCACAAGAAGAATTATCGTTATATCATCACAAAACAATAGATAAACAAGAACAACAAAATCGGTTATATGAAGATATCCTTAGTTATAAATAATGTTCCAAATAAAATATAGGAGTTATAATGGAAATTAGAAAAAATCCACTAAAAGTATTAGGACCTTATGGAGATGAATCGGATGTTCAGGCTATAAGAGAAGTTATACTAAGTGGATGGTGGGGAAAGGGACCTAAAGTTCAAGAGTTTGAAGAAAAGTTTGCAGAACTTGTTGGTGCAAAACATGCCATATCTGTTACAAGTAATTCTCATGGTAATGATTTGATAATGAAGGCAATGGGGTTCAAGGGAGTTGATGTTATCAACCCAACAATGTCATTTATAGCTACGGCAGAAATTCCTTTGTGGAATGATTGTACTTCTAATTTAGTAGATGTAGATAAAGTCAATCTTAATATGACTGCCGAGGAAGTAGAAAAATGGAAAAAACCAAATTCAGAAGTTTTGATAGCTGTAAATATGGCTGGGGTCCCGGCACCTATTGATGAGATACGGAAAGTATTTGGTGGATATATTATTGAAGATTGTGCACATAGTTGTTATACCGAAGGTGCAGGTACAAAGGGTGATATAGCAGTTTGGTCTTTTCAAGCAGTAAAAACATTACCGATTGGTGATGGTGGAATGATTACACTTAATGATGATAAGTTGGCAAGTAAACTTAGAGAAATGTTATGGTTTGGTGTTGCATCAACTTGGAGTAGGGCAGCGGATAAGAGTGGTACACGACCAGGTTATGCTTGGGACTATCATGTAGATACACTTGGATATAAATGTTATATGATTGATATTATGGCAGCACTTGGGTTATCTCAGTTAAAAAAATTACCAAAGTTTTTAGAAACTCGTAGACATATTCAAAAGAGATATAATGAAGAACTATCTTCAGTAATAGAACGTCCACCATATTCAGATACAGTTCAATATTATTGTGCAAGGTTACCTGTAAAGAAACATAATTTTGCACCAGATGGTACTGGGTTTTCAAGTATTGGTAGAGATCAATTAATTGATTATTTAGCAGACAAGAAAATACATACTTCAGTTCATTTCAAACCACTACATTTATATGAACTGTTAAAGGATGATAATAAAAAATTACCTGTTTCTGAGAAAGAGTGGGTTAAATTAATTACTTTACCTACTCATAGTGGAATGACAGATGATGATATTGATTATGTAATATATTGGGTTAACAAATTTATAGAGGAAGAATATAAATGAAAGATTTACAGTCATCACTAAGAGAAAAAGGAGATTATGTAATTCAAATAATACATTTTGTGGGTGGAGTTAAAAGAACCTTTGAAGGAGTTTCAACTTCTAAAATAAAACAAGGACAGATGACTAAGTTGGAATTAAAAGATGGACGTACAGTTTTGGTTAATGATTCTAATGTTTTGTGTATAGAAGTTTTTAGCGAAGATTGAAATGGTATTTTGGAGAATATTAGATAATAAAGTATATTCAGCATATGAAACAGATGTTCTTGGATTTTCTTCAAGTAATCCATCTTATATACCAGATGAATATTTAGAAAATCAAGAGTTTGTAGTTATGAGAACTTGTCATGGTGTTGGTGACTGGGGAATTATGTCTGCAATGCCAAGGTTATTAAAAGAAAAATATCCAAATTGTAAAGTGTATATACCATCTTCTAAATTGTTAGAAAAAATGTTTGGTAAACCTACTGCTTGGTCATGGTGGGATAATCCATATAAAAATGTTAATTCTATATTTGATAATAATCCGTATGTAGATGAATTTATTGAAGATGCACCGGGAGATATATTCCATGACCATTATAGAATTTATAACGATGATAATCCAGACATACCGTTGATAAATCAAATGTTAAAATTTTGGCAGTTTTCACCAGATGAATATGAAGATTCACAACCAGAGTTATATTGGTCAGATGAAGAAAAAAAATTTGGTGATGAGATAATCAGAGAGCATGTTGGTTATACACAACGTACAGTTCCACGGGGGATGACTATTAGTAATGATTTTGGTGGACTTATGATTACAAATACATATAATTTTTCTAATGATAATTTATTGATTAAAATATTGAAAGATAATCCAGTTCCATATTTTTATTATACACCTGTTCCATTAGAGGAAACTTCTTTTAATTTTATAGAACGGGCTTTAGATTTAAGACATATTGATTTGAGAATTCAACTTTATATAAGAGCAGAGGCCAAATTGAATGTAGCTGCATTTCAGAATGGATTAACTCATACGGTGGCAAGATACTCTAAAAATTATCAATTACAACGTGATTTTCCCATGGGAAGTAATTTTATTAAAGGTGAAACTTATCTTAAAGATGATGATTATAGGATATTAAAAGACTCACCTGATAAAACAGAATCTAAAACAACTACTTCATTAAAATTCAAATCTGACTTAATTAATTTTTTTAAGGATAAGTTTAAAGATAGGGTATTAGTTGAGATTGGAACTTCTCTTGGTTATGGAACAAAAATATTTAGTACGATATTTAAAAAAGTTATTACTGCAGATGTTTCAATAGAAAAAATGAATTTTGCAAAAGACTATTTGAAATCATTTGATAATATAGAATTTAAACTGATGGATGTATATAATCAAGAGTGGGATTTTGGAGAAAATGTTGATGTAGTTTTTATTGATTGTGTTCATGATTATAATCATATTAGAAGTGATATAAATAATGCGTTATTACTTAATCCAGAATTGTTAGTGATGGATGATTACGGTTTATATCCTGATCTTAAAAGGGCGATAGATGAATTTATTGAATCTGGTCGATTGAAAAGTGTTAAAAAAATAGGTCAATTACCAGGAACATTTTATCCAAAAACAGAAAATAAGATATTAAAAGATTATGAAGGTATAATATGTCAAGTCGTGTAGTATATACTTCAGTATTTGGTGGATACGATAAATTGGTAGAGCAAAATTTATCTGATGGTTGGGATTGGAAATGTTTTAGTGAAGAAAATAGTTTATCATTGTATACTGATAACAATAGGAATGCTAAACGATTCAAAGTTTTACCACATAGATATCTACAGGATTACGAGTACAGTATTTTTATAGATGGTAATATAGATGTTAGAGGTAATATAGATGAATTGATTGATAAATATTTAAGTGATTCAAATGTTGCATTTTTTAGTCATTCACAAAATAAACTTGATAGTACGAATTGTATTTATGATGAGGTAAATACTATTTTTCGTTTTGGTAATAGAAATACTACAGAATGTGCCAAACCAGAAAAAACTGTATTTGATTGTGATGGTAGGTGTAGGGAAAATGATCCATATCATCACTATAAAGATAATGCTGAGATTATTAAAAAACAGGTGGAAAAATATAGTATGGTAGGGTATCCAAAAAATAATGGATTGATAATTGGTATGATAATTTTAAGAAGGCATAATGAGGAAGATTGTATAAAGACAATGGAAGATTGGTGGACTGAAATAAAATATAATAGTAAAAGGGATCAATTGAGTTTCAATTATGTAGCCTGGAAAAACAAATTAAAATTTAATTATATGGATGGAGATTCAAGAAATAATGAGTATTTTATTAATATGGGGCCACATCATGGTAAAGTAGAAAAGATTAAAAGAATTCAGAATAGTATTAAAAGATAATAGAATGAAGAATGTAGTTTTTATACCAAACATTGAGTTGGGTGATGGGAGAAATAATAAAACAGAATCTACCTGGTGGTTGGGATTGGAAATGTTTTAGTGAAG
>CALBXV010000095.1 GCA_937890045.1 uncultured archaeon | reverse complement strand
ATTATATACTTTCTCCTAATGGTATTTCAAATTGTGCTAGTTTATTTTTCCATTTCCAAAATGAATTGCCATGACTTGTTCTGTTTAAAGTCATCCATTGCCATTGATGAATCATCTCATGAGCCAACGTATATAAGAACTCATTCTTATTTATAAAACGATCTGCTATAGATAAAACACCATAAATTTTTCCATCATGTTCTTCATAAGGAATGTGTTCTGCGTGGCACCCCTTCTTTTGTAATATTTCTATTTCATGAAAGGGATATATTTCATTATTAAATATTTCTTGATTAAATATATTAAACCAACGTGTGATGAGATGCTTTGTTGGGTAAAAGGTTTTTATTTTTTTGTTTTCTTTATATGCTCGATCCAAATTTGTTTCATAACTTCTCACTTCTTGAATAACAGGGTTCTCTTTTGTAACGTACATCAAGCCTCCTTACTTGTATCTATGAGGTCTACCTCCATTAGAGCGTTTTGCATAAACGGTAGCACTCGATTCGTTTTTATTAGGTGTAGAAATCTCTGCTTTGAAATCTCTACTAACCTCATACTCGCAAGTCAATGTTGTACCAAAAAAATTACCTACATACTTTCCTCCATCCCAATTTAATTTAAAATAATGATCGTCCTCATCAACCAAATCAACTTTAATGTGTTTTTCTTTGAAAGCTTCTACTACTGTTGCTTTATTTTCGTACAGTTTCTTCCTACCCGATTTAACACTAACAGTAGTTTCTAACGAACTGCCATCTGATTGAACACTTATTGACATTTTATGCTCCCTTTTCTTTATACATACCTGGAAATACTTCCAATACTAATTTTGATGTTAACCCCTTTACTTTAATTTTCTTCTTTAACATTTCCATATAAATAAACGCTTCTGATGGATGCATACTTTCTAATACCTGAATTAGAAGTTGATTTAATCGTGTAGGGCTTACTCCTTTATTTGCTGGATGTCCTTTTAGAAAAATAGAACACTTTGGTATCTCTCTATAAAGATTATTTTCAGACAATCCAACTGGTGCATCATTCGGAATAAAATCTGGTTGATCTTTTATCAGCCACTCTATTTTTGGATCAAACGCACCTCTCAAAATATGTTTAAATGCTGAAACATCTTTATATTGTTCTAGTATTGCTTTTTTTTCTTTTTTGGTCTTTACTGCTTCAATCTTATCAAAAATCTCTGGTATCGTTTCTGTAAATCCGGTTTCTGCCATTAGAAATCTCCTATATTTTCAATTAACATTTTCAATCTATGCTTCACAAAATAATTTAACAATCCACTTCTATTAGATGGCGTCTGTCCATTATATTGTTCTAAAATCTCAAGAACTATTGGGGGTGGAATATAAGCGAAGTCTATCAACTCTTGATTGCGATCCCACCCATATACCATACCATTATCACAAAAATCTTCCCTACTTTGTGTCAACCACTTAGCAACCTTCTTCTTTGAAATTGGTTTTTGTCGAACACCTTCAACAATACAATCATCAGCTGATAAAATATTTGGAATACCATCTCCCTTATCACCACGAATAATATGTTCCTTCAAATATACGTCAGCATTAATACCCTTCAACATCTTTCCCTTCATTGGAGAATATTGTCGTATTTTCTTATATTTATACAACTGGTTGAAGTCTTTATCTGAGGAAACGATTAAAGATGCCTCATTTAAGTCATTATTCGCATATTTAGCTAATACAGCTATCACATCATCGCCTTCTGCGTGTGGAACTTGGATTACTTTATAAGGAAAGTTCGTTTTAAGTTCATCTGTTATCCTAGATATTGTATCAAATAAGGCTGACCAATCCATACCCCGCTCTTTGTCCTGCTTATCTCTTTGTACTTTTCTGTGGGCTTTATAATATGGATAGGCAACTTTTCTCCAACTAGAAAGATAGTCCGTACAAATAACTACTTCACCATATTTATCTTTGTGCTTGCTCCGATATGAACGAATACTGTTAAGCACCAAATGGCGGATAAAGTCCTCACCGAATCGTTCCTCATCAGGAACTCTAACTGCTACCATAATACTACTTACAATTATATTACTGAAATCCAAGAGAATCATAATACCTCGTTGTCTTGATATTCTAAAGCTTCTATATTAGTAACTGAGTCAAGCCTAAATGACCTCCACTCACCTTTGTTTATATCAAAAACAGGAAGAATTTCTTTGTTCTGTTTTCGATTACTTTCACTTGTTTCCGGGACTATATGTTCTTGTAACGAACAATCCATAATACGTTCTTCACCATTTACTTTCGTAAATGTAATTCTCATAGCTCTCTTTTGTAAGTTCTTTATCAAAGTAGTTCGTTTCATTGGTTTCCTTTCATTAAATCAGTACGAATATACTTAATAACATCCCATATCTCTTTGTCTTTCAGAGTGTTTTTATGGGCAATCATACCGGTCCCTTTAGAACCATTTTTAATAATCCAAAACATTTGACCAGCAGAAATTTTCTTCATGGTTGCTTTACAGGTAAAGTTTCTTGCCTGAGGCTTCATTCGTTTACCGAATTTACCATCACCAACTCCTGTTTTACCATGACACATTTTACAAGCTATCGGCTTGGCTGTCTTATTGTAAATCTTTTTACCATTGGCTTTATTGGCCTTGGCGATTTTATCTTGTTTAACAAATGACGTTGGAGCAGACTTTGTTTTTCTTGGCTGTGGACATTTGCCAGCATATGCTGAACTAACCATAGCCAAAGTAAACATGACAACAATCAATAAAATAAATTTCTTCATTCTTTATCCTCCTCCAGAAAATGGTTCTTTCACTTTATCAGCAACAACATCAAGCAATGAACGATCTTCATTCCGTATTTCACCCACCTGTGTATCCACAAATGGAATAACATCATTTTCAATAATATTAATTGCACCACCAAATCCTTCGCTAACTATTTCTGATACTCGGTTCCATTCTCGTTCCACAATTTCTGAATTGGTTTTTCCACCAGTATCAGTAAAAACTAATACACTCATAAGATAAATTAAAGCTATCAGCATTAATGTTTTTAATTTACTCCACATTTTAAAATACTCCTTAATATAATCTTTCAGAATACTCCTAATAATATAGTTTGGGCATTAATACGACCCGTCATTTTTTGCTCTTTGGTTTTCATATTATTCAGCTGCTTTTTCAAAGAGCGTTTGTTTAAGACACTTAATATGTCTTTTGGTTTTCTAACAGTTTTCTGGATTGACATATCTTCATCAAAATGTTGTATGGTACAACCTTTAACAGAAAGTCCCCGAACAGAATTGACTGCGTGATACACACCGAGAGTTTTATATCTTGTATTATACACCCACAATTCATTGGCCCCAATAATTTTCTCTGGATTAACACTAACCAATTTAAGATCAGAAAACTCTTGTTGATACTTTAAAGTCTTGACAAGTCTTGTAGCTGTTAATGTTTTCTTCTTCCGTGGTTTGCGTTGTGCTGTAGAGTTCTTAATAATACGTTCTAAATCATCAACTATCAAACCATAGAAGTCCATCATCTTTTTATGGTACTTTGGTTTCAAGTGCCTCCATGCTTCTGAGTAATATTCCTCATCTTGATTATATACATCAACCAACTCATTATAACAATCAACATAAAACGGCCTCATCTTTCGTGCGTGTACAGCTTTGCATCCAATCTTTGACATATGGTTATATACATCATATTTCATCTTATAATCACTATCTATGAAATCATCCACTTGTCCTTCTACTGCGGAAATGAATTCTTCCACTTTATTTTGTAGTCGTGCTTGGATACTGATTTTTGGTCGAGATTTTTTTTCGACATCTTTTTTTTCAGAATCATCGCTGTTTTTTGGTAAGCTCGGATCAATTCTAAAACCATGAACTACTGGAACTGCTCTTGTAACACCATCAGCACACACCATCAAATCATATATTTGTTTACTCATTATAAAAACATCCTCCCAATTCCAAAAATTGCTATTGTTATCACTACTACATTCAATACAATTAAATTGACACTATTTCGCATATAAGCATTAATGATATGTAATGATGAACCTACAATCTGCACAAGAAATATTGTAAAGATTGAAACAGCCTCACCATACCAAGCCATCAAAACATAAATACTAATAAAACATAATGAACCAATCGTTTCACAAAATAAGCGAAAACGATTGT
>CALBXV010000094.1 GCA_937890045.1 uncultured archaeon | reverse complement strand
ATTATATCTTTGGGTTACTACTGAAAGATTTTTTGTATCATTATTTAATGGATTATTATCTTTATGATGTACATCCAATTTATCGTGTTTTTCTGCTTTTCCTTTTTTCACCATTAGTCTCCTCGCTCTCAATCGAGCAGCGTTTCTTACACGTTGCTCTGGTTGTGCATGATAATTATCATACTCTTTACGATAGTTACGTTCCATCAATGCTTCTACTGTATCTCTATCCAACTCCATAATTCTTGAAATCTGTTCGGCTGACTTTCCCTGTTTGATTAGTTTATGAAACCAATCCATGTTCTTACCTTCAATAGTTAACTCAGGGTCAGGCATTCTACCAACTTCATAAGTACCCTTTAACCTTCTCAAAATCTTTTTCTTTTTCTTCTTTTTCCAAGTAACAGGATCATCGCCAGTTCCAACTACAGCTGAACCAGTTGCATTTGTTGGAGCATCCTCTGTGTATTTTTTAGTTGACATTTAAAAAACTCTTAATAGGTTTTTGGCCTGGTTGAACTAGTTGGGTTAATACTCTATAGTTAATAACGATTGCAACTCTTATTCCGTTTCCTAAAAATGTATTTGATTCATGCCAAAGATAAGAAGGATGAATTACTACTTGTCCAGACTTTGGCCGAATTACAAAAGTCTTTTCATCAGTAGGATAATTAATTGCTGGTCTAGGGTCTTGAATTATTAAATTTCCGCCACCTTGAAGTGGGAATTTTTTTTCCATTGTCTCATCTTCATTTAGATCATGTACCTTATCAAATAATCTAGCTTTTGATCCATCAACTCCATAATAACCTTGTCTAACTACCCGACTTGTATCATTATGAATCTTGTGTTTTTCTTCTATTTCTTGTACTTTAAAATTTTCATCTAAAACATATTCATCACCAGCTGTTAAGTAATGAATCATCACTCCATCAAAACAATGATGGTAATGCGGATAACTTCTACCACCATGAATCAGATGGTTTCCAAATGCGTTTGCTTCTATATTTAAAGATTTAGCATCAGTAATATTATAAGCATTAGTCAAGTAATACCTAATCAGCTCATTCGCCATCATTTCATATTCTTTTAAAAAATCAGCATCAGGATCATTTTTATCATAAACAAAAAAGTCAGTAACATCTCTTACAATTATTTCAATAAGCTTTCTTTTTAAATCCTCTGGAACATCCATCTGTATCTTACCAATCGGTGTTGGCCAGTTCTTAGTTATCTTCATCTTCTTAGTTATCTTCATCTTCTTAGTTATCTCCATCATAAATAGTAGCTAAGGGTCTTACAGATTTTTGATTTGTGTGTGTAAGTATTCTGTAATTAATAACAATTAATACTCTTACTCCACCACCTGTAAAAGTATTTGATTCATGCCAAATACCAGCAGGATGCATCAATAAAGTTCCAGTTACAGGATGCCATGCAATCGCTTTATTACAATAAGGATAATTAATTGCTGGTCTAGGGTCTTGAATTATTAAATTTCCAGAACCTTCAAGTACCTCACCACTTGCAAAATCATAGCCTGGTCTAGGATTATAATGTGAATCACTAGACGGATGGATGACTCCTTCATCTGGTAAATCCTCGGGCCATCCATCATCATTTAAATAATATTCATTACCAGCTGTTAAATAATAAATAAACACACCATCAAAACCATGATGATAGTGTGGAAAGCTTCTTCCACCACGAACTTGTAAATTACCAAACGATCTCGCTTCTATATCAACTTCATTTGCATCTTCCACACCATAAGCTTCAGTAATATAATCCCTAATTAATTTATTTGATATTTTTTCAAATTCTTTAATTGCATTTGCATTAGGATCATTATCAGGATAAATAAAAATGTTTGAACCATCTTTTGCTACTACCTGAATAAGTTGTTTTCGTAATTGTTCATCAATTTCTATTTCCATTTCAGCGATTGGTGTTGTCCAATGTTCTGTAATTTCCATTTGACTTGCTGAATGAACACCCTTTGCATAAGAATCATTAACATCCATAGACTGATCTCTTTCATCCATAAAGGTTGGATCAGCAGTAGTATATATTGGTGCATCACATTCAATTGCTTTATGTTCAGTTCCAGTAGCGCCTGGACAATTAACTGCTCCGTTAGGCGGTATAACAAAATAATCCTTCTTTTCTTGAGCAGCTACCTGGCTCGGAGCTTCGTGGAAAGCTTTCTGTAACGCAGCCATATCTTTTCGATATTTGTGATTCTTGTCAAATACATTACTTGTCATTATCTTCTTCCTCTTTTAATAGTAATACCGCTGCAGCTGCATAAGAACCAATTTTAGTTTTTCCGCCTGGTATTTTCTCTATTAACCTTTTCAAATTAAAAACAAATCGGTGTAAAATAGTATATGAATCTTTTTCTTTTTTTGTATCTAGGGTTTTTGATTTTCTAAGAACTTTACCCTTTTCATCAATTATTCCATATTTAAAAGCTTCTTGTTCATCCCAATCATCTGTTAAGATTGTAATGATCTTATAAACTAAATATGTGTCTACAACAGACTCTTGTAAAGATGACATTTTATTTTATATCCCTTAAAATTTTAATTATATTATCGTCTAAAGGTATATCTATCTCATCCTCTGGCATCTTGTTTATGTAAACTAGAAATGTTTTTAAAGCCGAATGATACTCCATTTGAATTTTAAAAAATAAAATTCTTGTAGCTGCTGAATCGGTAAAAACATTATAAAAAGTTATTAAATGATTAAGTACAATTCTTTCTTTTAAAACATTGTCATATTTGTACCTTTTTAATAATCTATTAATATAGTGAATACGCTTTATATCTTCAAAAAATTCTTTTATATCTTTACAATGGGGATTATCGTAATGTAGTAATGCATACATCATATAATTGCCATTCGTCAATTCAGTAAACTTCATAACTACTCCATATCAATCTGCGTATTTTATTCTAGTACACCAACTATCTGGACAGGTAATAGACTGACTTGCTGCTTTAGAAATTATTATAGACTCTTTTGCGTGAAGATGTAGACTACCACTTTCTATACCCAATCGTGATATAGTAACTGTAGTTTGCTTAGTCTTTGCTGTAATTCTGACTAACCGTGCCATATTAATATCATTATTATTTGGACTGTCAACTATCTTCCCAAGAATTTCAATTGCTTTCACGATTACTCCATATTTTAAATATTAATAATGATACGCTATAGGTGTCACAAATGCATCGCCAGCAATATCAATAGTATCGGTTGATTCTTTCACTAAATCAATTGATGAATTACCAACCATGTGTATTCGACCTACAATTCCACCACCTCTTGTTTGTATAACATCTTGTGCTGAAGTAACAACAATATGAACTAATGTCGATCCAGTACCATCTGATTGAGGAACTATACTAGCAGTAACCGCACCAGTAATCATATCTCCTCTTAATTTATATGCCAT
>CALBXV010000093.1 GCA_937890045.1 uncultured archaeon | reverse complement strand
ACTAAATTGAATCGGGGTATTATTGACGATTTTTTCCATAGTGATGATGGAAAGAGTACAGAGTTCTGGGCTAATTGTGATCGAGAATCTGGTAGTAAACAGCTTTGGAAGTATATCAAGCAATATGATCCTTATATATTATCTGCTTGTCCATCTGCTTGTAATAAAGATAAGAAAGTTATTAAGGGTAAAACATTGTGGTGTACAAAAAATCTGAAAGTTGATCCCAGTAAAGTTTATATTGTACAACGCCGAGAGAAGAAAGATTATGCAAATAAAGATGCAATATTGATTGATGACCATAAGAAGAATATTCAAGAATGGGAAACAGCTGGTGGTACTGGTGTTCTTCATGTAAATGTTAACAGTACAATCAAACAATTAAAAGGAATAATTTAATGGCAAAAACATATAGAAAATTTATAGAAGCTGTTTGTTTGAAGAGCTGGAAAGACATGAAGGATCGTAATGTTCTTAAGGCTGCAGAGAAATTTAAAAAGAAAATGAAGGATGGTAATGTTCTTGGATATACTTTGTCACATGGAGAGTTTACTATTTTTAAAGATGACAAAGAATTTAATGATTCAGTTAAGAACGCTAAAGATATGAAGTGGATTCGTGTGGAATGAAAACATATCGGAAGTTCGTAAGAGAAGCAAAGTCTAAGGCTGTTGTTTTTTCTTTTGGTAGAATGAATCCGCCAACTATTGGTCATTCAAAACTTATTACTAAAGTTATGAGTGTTGCCAAAAAAGAAGGTGCGACTCCTATGATATTTCCATCAAAAACTGAAGATAAGAAAAAGAATCCTTTGTCCTTTAAAACAAAAGTGAAAGTAATGAAAGATGTTTTTGGCAATGTTATAAATACTGATACATCAATAAGGACGCCCTTTGATGTGTTATCATCATTAAACAATGCTAATTATGAGAAGGTTGTATTCGTAGTTGGTAGTGATCGAGTAGACGAATTCAAGAGAGGTATGTCAAAATATGTTGATAGTGACTTGGACAACATAAAAGATTTTTCTGTTGTCTCAGCAGGTGATCGTGATCCAGACGCTGAGGGTGTTGCTGGTATGTCTGGTTCAAAGATGAGGGACTTTGTTATAAAGAATAAGTTTAGTAAATTTAAAGAAGGACTTATGACGAAGAACACTAGACTTGCAAAAGCTGCTTTCAAAGAAATCGGCAAAAAACTAAAAATTAAAAAGGAGAACTATAATGCATCCACATCTATGTAAGTTGGTATTTTTTGTACTGGGTTGGGGAATCGCTGGTTGGTTGTATCACTAATATTATTATAAATTAAATTAAGGAGTAACATGACATGGAAGGATTAATTCTGAGTTGGGGTTCAGCTCAAGTATGGTGGGGAACTTTGTGCTCAGTTATTGTTATTGCTAATGCAATTACGTTAGCGGTCAAAGATCAATATGCTGAGAAATTACCTATCATTGGTAAGATTTGGCCTATTATGAATTGGTTAGCACTTAACATTCATAATAATAAAAATGCCAAGTAGTAAAGATGTAACTTGTTACAAATTTTTACAAGGAGAATTATATGTTTGATAAAATGATGGATTGGATTCATAAAATGACTGAGGCAGGAGTCGGACTTATAGCACTTGCGGTTGTTCTGCAAGTAATTTTTGGTAAAGTAGTTCCTTTTGTTGGCGGTGATGTAATTGGAAATATTACAGCTATCATCTCTGCTCTTGGAGCACAAGGTCTAGTTGGATTAGCATCTGTTGGTGTTATCTACGCTATCTTTAATCGATAAGATATATGGTATTTGGGGGAGTTATTCTCCCCCTTATACTTTTTTGAAAGGACAATATGCCTAAAGGAAAAATCGGTGGTTATCATGGGAATGTAGGACAAGTAATAAGTGAAGGAAATGTTTACAACTTTCATTTAAATAATGTTCAAGGTGGTATTTCAAATGGAAAAGAAATAGATTTTGAATTAGATGAAAATGGGAATATAAAAATTATATTTGGTGATGGTAAACCAAAAAAGAAATCACCAAATCTTAAAAAAGAAACAACCAATATTGATACAAAAGAATTATTAACAGAGGAGAAATAATCATGGGTTTATGGGGAGCGGGAGCCGCAGGAGCAGATGCTAAACCAAAATATTTAACAGATGCTGAAAAAAGAGATTGTACAGGAACAACAGCTGGTTGGACAGTTCCAGCTGGTGGTAACAGCAGAGCAGGCGCTGATAGAGAAGTTCTAGTTGCTATTCGTAATTTATCTGGTGCAACAAAACTTGCAGAAGCAAATATTAGTAATGTTAGTTTGGTTACAACAGCAATAGGTGCTGCAGCTGGTGCAGATTTTAGTGTTATTGCGACTTGGAATGAAAACGTAAGTGTAAGTGGTACACCACAAATGGCATTAACAAATAATACTGATGCTGGTAGAAGTGCTGTTTTGGATTATGCAAGTGGTACAGGAACAAACCGTTTGACATTCACGGCGACAATTGCTGGTGGTGCTTTGAATGAAGCAGATGTACTTCAAGTTGGAGCAGATTCTATATCACTAAATGGTGGTGGAGTTGTTGATACTTCTGGTGGTGCTGTTTCATTACTAACACATGGAGCTGTTGCTACAACGGTTACAGTTGGTGCGTAATGGTTCGATTAGTAATCTTGTTGTGTTTTTTATTCTTTACTAGTGTTGCTAATGCAAACGAATTAGCTAAAAACTTTTTTAAAAAGGAATTTGAAGAACCTAGTGTAGATCAAATGGTTGAATGGATTCCCGAAGAAGTTCCAAGAACCGTATCAATATATTTTGATACTAATGGCGATGGTGTGTATGATTTAATAATTGCATATCATCTTATAGAAGCTTATGCTTGTAAAGAATCTTGTACTGTTGAAGTAACAGAATTTGATGACCATTGGGTTCTTGTTTCTTCAATAGGTAGTAATCCGTATAGCTATTTTGTTATTAAGAAATGGTCATTATGGAAAACTTCTAGACATGAGGATTGGCAAAGCATTTCAAAAACTAGTCAGGGAGTATATAAGTATAAAAAATACGAAGATTGGTATGAAGATGGGTTTTTAAAACTATGGCCAGATCAGGCTCCATAAAACAAAAAGGAAAA
>CALBXV010000092.1 GCA_937890045.1 uncultured archaeon | reverse complement strand
ATCCTCTATCTGTTAGTATAAGAGTTCCTTCAAGAACACAGCCGCCTCCACCGCCACCTTGATTGGCACTTCCTTGACCTGTATTAGTATCATCTGTTGGTTCTGGATCCTCAATATCAGAAACATCATCGTCAAAAACATCTTCGAAAACTGATATTTGTTTGGTTTTAGTAGAACTCCCTCCTGGTCCAGTAGCAGTTACACTTAATGTTTTTTGCCCTATACTCTTATAAATAAAAATTACATTTCGTGATGTTGCACTTTTTCCATCTCCAGAACTCCATGAAATAGTATCATATGTACCAGATACAATTAATTCTGCTTCTACTTCATGTGGTTTACTTCCAGTTGAACTTCCAAATAATCTAATTTCACTAACAACTGGAGCAGCAGGTGATGCTACAACAACCGTTCCCAAAGTAGCTACTGAAGTTCCAGTTGAATCATGAGCAGAAATTTTTACAACATATGAACCAGCAGTATCATATGTATGAGTCCAAGTTGCACCTGGACCCTGTGTATTATTACCAGTTCCATCACCCCAATTTACCGTTACTGCACTAATTCCATTTGCATGATTAGAAGTTGAAGTATCTGTTACTGAAACTACTGTCAAATTTGTATAAGCAGTAGTTGTAGATAAATTACCATTTGCAGTTGGTTTTTGCAAACCCACACTAAATATATTAACAACTGTCTTACTATGAGAAATACCTAAACTATTAGTTACTGTTAACTTAGCTGTTACATAACCAGCATTATTAAATGTAATAGTTGGAGATGCAGCAGTACTTGTTTGTTGTATACTTCCTTGTGTAAATGACCACGATCGTGATGCAATAGTAGTTTCAGCAGGTGTAGAACTTAAATCTGTAAATTGTCTTGACTGCCCAATAACCATATCCGTATTACCACCAGCCATACCAAAATTAGCCATTGGTGTAGGATCTTTTACAGTTATATCTTTAGAAAATGTAGCAGTCCGACCAAATCCATCCGTAATCGTTAATGTTGGACTATAAACTCTACCAGTTTCTGAACCAGCTGCGTAAGTATGTGTAGGATTAGTATCAGCACTTGAATTTCCATCACCAAAATTCCAAACATAAGTTGCAGGAGTTGTTGTATCAAAAGTTGAACCATTAATAAATTCAATTTCTAATGGTGAAAATCCATTTGCTGTAGTAGTTGTAAATGAAGCTGCTGGCAATTGAGGCGGCTCCATCTTAACCAAAAATTCAACCACATCAGTTTTTCCTGTAGTAGCTACTAATCGTAATTGTGCAATATGATCTGTAAAATCTGATTTAGAAGCGGAATAAGCAACTGAAGGATTTGCATCATTACTTGTTGCAGGATCTCCATTTTCAAATTGCCAATAATAAGAAGTACTATCTAAATATTTTCCTGCGGACCAATCTCTGGGATCTGTATGGTCTGCTGGATGACTAGGAGCAGATCCAGTAGATTGGGCTGAATTAAAATGAACAGTTACAGGATATGACTTACTAGCTGAAGTTGCAGTAACAACTGCCTTTGGTGAAGCAATAGCTGGTGTTACATCTTCACTTACTTCACTACTTCTACTATATTGGTCTGTAGCTGTTAATGTTATAGTATAAGTTTTATCACTAGATTGATCTGTGTATCTATGATTTCCTGATCCTTTAAAATCACTATCATCAGTTTTGCCAGCAGTAGTAGTTCCATCTCCCCAATCCCAAGCATAACTCATACTAACTGCTTGAATATTTTTACCATCAGGACCACCAAGAGAAGAATTTGGATTTGATCCACTATCTGTAACATTAGAAGCACTTACTACTAATGGAAAATGTCCAGATCCACTATCAATCGTAAAAGAAGCAATCGGTACAGGTGGTAAAATTAAAACACCTTTTGTTTTCGAACTTACCTGAGTATTATAAGCATTTTTTACATTTAAATGTATTGAATAAGAACCAGTTTGGGAATATGTATAATTAATTGGAATTGCACCATTAGTATTCTGTCCTTCTTGATTAGAAAATGTTCCATCTCCGAAAGACCAACTATATTCTGTATCAACTATATTATCAAAAACACCATCCCCTGCTGATATACCAGTTACATTTTGAGTTGTATCTGTTATTACTATTGGAAATCCAGATACATTAGGATCTGTACTATCACCCATACTACCAGTTGTAAAATTAAGTGAAAAATCTGTTGAAGGTGCCGGTGGTTTACTAATATTAACTGCATAAAACGCTTGATCACTTTGGCCAGTAGGACTAGCAACACTTAACTTTGCAGTGTAAGTTCCTGCTCGAGTGTATGTATGTTCTTCATGAGCTTCATTTGGTATTGGTCTAAGAATTGAAGATGAAACAGAAGTACCATCACCCCAATCAAATCTCCGTTTTATAATGGTACCTGTAGAATCTACCGAACTAAGTTTAGTCTTAAATTCTCTATTAAAAATTACACCCTCAGTTGGAAAATTAATATCTGGTGCAGAAACAACTGCCGTAACAGGTTTAATAGAAGCAGGATTAACAACCTGAGATTCACCCAATGGAATTCTTCTCCCACTCAATGAACCAGAAACAACTCTTGTTACTCCAAATACACCTTCAGATGGAGTAATTGTTTTAATTATTTTTTCTGATACACCGATTTGTGGTTGTTTTACAAAATGTATTGGTACATTATTTTGAGAACTTGGGTCAACTGTAAATGTCTTCTGAAATCTTACATTATATACACCTACAAATTCTTCTGGTATCACAAAATCAACTTTTTCTGGATCTATTTCCCCCAATACAGTTAATGTTGCTTCTCCAGGAGGTGTTGATTGATATACTTCAATTCCAATTCTTCTTGAAGTACCTTCTAAAACATTATGTATTGGATTAGCATAAATGGTATCATCATTTATGTCTAAAAGTTCAACTATTATCTCAGTATTTTGTTTTAAAAAGGAAGACCCATTTACTAATATACTACTTCTACCAGGAGGCAAAACTTGAGGTGCTTCCAATATTTGAAAGTATTTGGAAGTTGCCTCAGTATCTTCTATAAAAACATCAGCATTATGTAAATTTCTTATATGTATCTTTTTTTCAAGCATTAATTAGAATCTCCGAAGAATAAAGTTATTCAAATATAAATATCAAAAATCCAAATTATTTATATTTATATATGGATATTATATGGAGATTATCGGTATGAAAGAAAAAGTATCCTTTACGGTAGATAAGGATTTAATTGGTTGGTTTAGATTATATATAAAAGACGAACATACAACCATGTCCGCAGTTATTAATAATTATATTTTAAATCTTAAAAGAAATAATATTACATCAAAAAAGGGTAATTTCAAAGTACCATCAGAGAAAACTACACATACTTAATATTACTAAAGTTATTCTCTTTTTTAATTTCCAGTAAGTTATCAACTGCATCTCTCATAGAATCAATATGAGACACAATCAATGTAAATTGAAATTGGTTTTTTAAATATTGAAATAATTGTTCTACAGCATTAATATTATCTGAATCCATAGTTCCCCACCCCTCATCAATAGCAAGAAAGTTACTTCGGGGTAAATTAGATACATTAATTAATGCAACACGAATAGCAAGACTTGATATAAATCGTTCCATACCACTTGACAATTCTAATGGCCAAATATTATCATCATCATATACAAGTTGACAATTAATATTCTTACCATCCATTTCAAATATAATCTGAAAATCTACTAATTGAGTAAGAATATTATTTACCCCACCCTCAATAGTTGGAAGTGCTTTTGATATTAGTTCATAAGGAACACCATCTCTTTTTACTGCATCTAAGTAATACTCATATGCTTTATATTTAATTTCTAATTCTTCTACTTTATCTATAGTATTAATTATATTTTCTTTAGTAGTTTCACCTACTTTAACTTTTCCATGAACAACATTTAAAACATCTTCGTTATTTTTAATTAAATGAAATAAATCTTCTATTGTTTGATTTAAATCCTCAATATCTTCTTCTATCTCTTTATTATATAATATATCATTTTCTTGTGCATAATATTTCGAAATCTTATCTTCTAAAATATGTAATTGACTTATAAAATTTTTCTTTTTCTCAGTAAGTACAGTTTCTTCAGAAACATACTGGTTATTTTTTATTTCTATAGATTTTAAAGCATCCAATGACCTATCTAAATCAATCTTATCATTTCTTATATTACCCATGTTAGTTATATTTAAATCTAATGTATTAATTTTATCAACATAGTTCCTAGCTAATTCTTTATCCTCTTCCAATCCTTCTTGTGTTTTTATAGCATCAATAACAAAAGGATTAGTTATACAATATGTACAATCTTTACTATATTCTAAATTGCCCAACTTTTCTATTTTATCAAGTTTATTTCTAACATCAATTTTTAACTTATCTATTTCTATTTTTGTTTCTTTTCTTTCTTTCTCAATATCTTGTAACTTTAGAAAAGATTTATTTATATCACTATCTGCATAATGGTCAATTCGTTCTTTTAATTCCTTTTGTTTTATTTCATTTTGTTTCTTTTCTACACCCAATGTTCCTAATCTTATATCAATACTATTTAACTCTTTTTTATAATCCTTTTTACTATTTTTCAATTTATCTATATTAGTTATAGATTGATCTATAGGTTTCAACTTTTTAGTCAAATCTAAAATATCTACATTTAATTGTTTTTCTTCATCTACTAAATTATTTTTTTCTGCTACTAATTTATCATACTCCGATTTAAATTTAAAAATATCTTTATTAGTATCTGCAAGTTGTTTATCATAATCAGTTTTTCTAAAATCCTTTAATACAGCAGAAACCTCAAATACGTCATCATGAGCTGAAGTATATAATTTATCAAAAATACTCATGCCCATAAATTGAGCAAGTAATTCTTTTCTTTCTTTTTGTGTCTTATCTATAAAAACAGTAGAATTAGTTTGTAATGATAATGTTGTTAAAATAAAATCCTCATAAGTTCCAATAACTCTACGAATATTAGCATTAGTAGTCCTACGTTGATCACCATTTAAAGATATTTTATCTCCACCATCATCTATCATCCAAAAATCTACATCTACCTTTACATGACCACTATTTAATTTTCTAGCTTTTCTTTCTATAAAATAATCCATTTGATTTATTTCAAAATTTGCAATACACCAAAAATTTCTTCTTTTATTATTTAAAACATTATTAGCTTTAAATGCTCTTGAAGAAGTATCAAATAAACAAAATGAAAGTGCATCTAATAAAGAAGATTTACCTGTAGCATTTGGTGCGAACATACCAACGATACCATTAAGTTTTCTAAAGTCAAGTATATTATCCTTACCATAAGAAAACATATTATCAAATTTAAAATCTTTCAATTTCCAGTTAACATTTCTCGAAACATCCTCTTCTGGCATTGAAGCATTTAAATCTTCATTAATTTCTTTGATTCTTAAAAGAACATCATCATCTATAATATAATTTCTAGCCAAATAATCACTAATCAAACTATATTGATAATCTGAATTCGTAATATCACCAACATCTATTTTATCTTCTGCTCTAACTTTATCTGTAGAAAATCCATCTGTACGAGTAACTACTATTTCTTTAATTCCATATTTAGAATGTATTACTGCAAGTGCTTTTTTAAGTTGAACAGCATCTGTATTACATACCCTCACTCTTAATCTAGCTTTCTTTGGCATACTCTTTACATATGGAACAACCCCATTATCAATATCTAATGTATAATATCCGTAATCATTTTGTATTTCAATATATTTTGATTTTCTAGATGGTACATCCCACAACAAATAACCCTTACCTATATCCTCTCCATGATTCTGCTGAATCAAACTACCACAATAAGATATGGTTTCTTCTTTATTAAGATGTTGTCGTTTATGTATATCACCCAATAATCCTAAATCATAACCTTTAAACTTATCTATATGAACATCCGAAGGTAGTTTGAATCCTAAATCTGTTAATGCTCTATCTACAGTTCCATGAAATAAAACTACTTTAGTATCACCATCTACTTCATCAGATGTAATAAAATCCTTTTCATCAGTCCAACAATCCCACACTACAAATGAAGTATCAGCGCAAGTGTATACACCACTATCTTTTAAATAATGTAAATTAGGATGTTTTAAATTATTTACTATTGGTGTGAGAACATCAAGACGAGAACGATTATTTAGATTACAATCATGATTTCCTGCAATAATAATTGTAGGGCATATATCTGATAGATTTTTTAATAACCTTGATAATTGGTCTACCAATTCTGGAGACATATCTGTTTTAGAGTGTGCTATATCTCCACCAATATAAGCAACTGCATTGTCTTTATTTTCTTTGACCTTTTCGTATAAACGCATAAAGACTTCTTCGTATTCTCTGTGTCGTTTAAGGTTTCGGATTTGGATATCCGATATGTGGTGAATGTGTTTTAGTT
>CALBXV010000091.1 GCA_937890045.1 uncultured archaeon | reverse complement strand
CTAACCCAGAAGAGACATACCCGGGGGTGGGGTCAAATAATAAAGCCCACACACATTGTAATGCAATTTTTTAGCCCCCCCTACACCGCCCACGCAGATGCATAGGGGCAGTATTATATGTCCCGTGTATTTTTTGTACTTAAAAAGATTGATAGTTAGATTTGAGTAATTGGAGGAGTCTGCTATGCAAGAATTATATCCAAATTTTTTAGATAATAGGAGCTTAATAATGGAATATATACACAAATTGCTTATTGGCACGTTTTTCATTGCCACGTTTGGGTTTGGGTGGCATCCACCCATATTTACTGAGCATACCATATCCACATCGGCTAATAGTGCCCGTTCTGTTTATGCAGCGGATGGGGACATGGATGTGCTTTCTGCGTCAAGTAATGATGATACCATTATTGATAACAAAAATGGAATCTGTCTATCATATAGTGTAAGGTATTTATTGATAGAATTTTGATATCATTAAGTAATTATTAATTCTTTCCAAAACTTTAGTTTAGTATAAAAAATATTTAGGTATGCTATTTAATACATTTGAGTTTTTCTACTTTTTCATAATAGTATTTTCTTTTTACTGTTCTCTTAATCATAAATGGCAAAATAGAATGCTACTTATGGCAAGTTATTATTTTTATGGAGCTTGGGACTATCGCTTTCTATCATTAATTATGCTATCTACAGCAATAGATTATTTTTGTGGAAGGGAAATACATAAATCAATAAAAAGTAATAAAAGGAAATTATTTTTGTGTTTAAGCGTAATAGGGAACCTTTCAATCCTAGGTTTTTTTAAATACTTCAACTTTTTCATTGAAAATTTTCAATTACTATTTAACACACTGGGGTCATCAATTAATTTAAATTATATCCAAGTTGTTCTTCCGGTAGGAATTTCCTTTTACACATTCCAAACGATGAGCTATTCTTTTGATATTTACAATAAAAAAATTGAGCCAACAAATAATATCTTTGATTTTGCCCTTTTTGTTTCTTTCTTCCCTCAACTTATTGCTGGCCCTATTGAGAAGGCAAGACATCTAATGCCCCAAATATTAAATAAGAGAAAAATTACATTAGATTATCTCTTTGAAGGTTCATATTTAATCTTTTGGGGTCTATTTTTGAAATCATTCGTGGCTGATAACCTTGCAAAAAGCATAGTCAACCCTATATTCCAATCAAACTCATTTTATAATGGGACAGAAGTATTAATTGCACTGTATGCATTTTCATTCCAAATATTTTGTGATTTTGCTGGATATTCTAGCATAGCAAGAGGTATAGGGAAGTGTATGGGATTTAATCTGACTCTTAACTTCAACTTACCGTATTTTTCTACAAATCCTAAAATGTTTTGGCAAAGATGGCATATAAGCCTTTCTAGTTGGTTTAAAGAATATTTATATATTCCATTAGGAGGTAATAAAAACGGGAGAGTTAAAACCTATCGAAACCTTTTAGTTGTAATGTTCTTTGCTGGACTTTGGCATGGTGCAGCATGGACATATATACTATGGGGGACATACCATGCAACTCTACTAATTGTATATCGTTTAGCTAACCCAGTTTTAGAAAGATATAAAATGCCTGAAATTATTTTATTAAAAAAATTGGTAGATCTATTAAAAATTATAATCTTTTATCATTTAGTATGTATTGGATGGCTGATTTTTCGTGCGGACTCAATTGCACAGGCCTACCAAATGTTTTTCAGTTTGTTTAATGATTTTGAGTTTTCTTTAAAAGGAGTTGGTTTAAAAACAATGATTTATTATTTATGGATTTTATTGCCAATTCAAATATTCCAATATTGGAAAAATGATTATTTTGTTGTTTTTTCATTCAAACCAATTATCCAAATCTTGCTATACTTAGTAATGTTTTATTCATTGTTATTATTAGGAGTAACAGATTATGACCCATTTATTTATTTTCAATTCTAAAGAAAAAAGTAAATATCATTTGGATTATAAATATGTTATTATTTTTCTTTGTCTTCTCCTTTTTTCTTTTTGGACTTTTGAAGTTATCAATAGAAAACTAATGGTAGGAGATAACTATGCTATGACCAAACTAAAAAGTTTTAATAGTCAAATAGATTTAATTGAAATTCTCATAATTGGAAACTCACATTTTCATCCTATTGAATCAGACGGATTTAATTATAAAACTTTTAACTTTGCTGTGGGAGGTACTACTTACTATCAAGTTTATTATTTTCTTAAAGATAACATTGAAAAAATGTCCAGTTTAAAATCAATAATTATAAATGCAGATCCATTAAATTGGAGTTCTTATAATAATTATAGCAACTTAAATCCCTTATTATGGAATAAGTTTATCGATTATGATGAATTATCAAAAATTATAGGATACAAGGTTCTAAAATATCGATTCCATTTTACTTTGTTAAACGAGGTTTACGGTCGGAAATATTTTATTAAAAATATAAAGCACTTTATTAAAGATAGGTTATTAAATAATAAAAATATATCTCCTTCAAAAGCAATAAAAGAATCAATACAATTAAATGGTAATTCAGATATTTTAAGGAGAGTAAAAAAACACTTTTTTAATCAAAATATTTTTGAGAATAAGAAACTAGTTTATTTTGATAAATTATTACAGTTATGTAAAAATCATAATATTTCTGTAATTACAGTCCAAATGCCTCATAGAAATGACTACATTGAACAATCAAAAGATTTTATCAATATGAAAGATATCAATAATAATGTTTTGGATAACCCACGATACAAAATAGGTATATTAAAAAATATAGATTGCTATAGTATGTTTATAGACCACGATGAATATTTTTTAGGTGGCGATCATTTGAATGAAGAAGGCAGTGACACTATTTCAAAATATTTATCGAACGAAATAAATTCGGTATTATCTAACGTAAGATAGATATTATTTTATTTTCTTCAATCATAGTTGGGGTTAGGAAACAAATCAGAACTAACAACCTTATTATAAATTTCAATTAACGGGTGGTATAGGATCAGCCGAGAGGACGGTATCAACCAAATCCCCAAGAGATTCTTGTGCCAGTTTTTGATTTATTAAATGAAGGTCAACAAAGAGTCAATTCTGCACAAATGAATACCCAAAAGAGATGTCAATTTGATGGTACACTTCTTCTAAAATATGGAAGTAGTAAGGTCGAGGATGGTCTTACTGTTTATGAACATCAATGTACTGGTAACCCAAAACACTATTATTGGTTACCTTAAAATGATTAACCGTATCAAGCCCCACATTCGTGGGGTTTTTTGTTTATGGGAGGATTGGTACTCTTATGACGTGTATGGATTTATATATATGCTTTACTCTCCCCCACATTTATTGATTAAAGTCATCCCCCCCTATTAGCGTATAGTTTTACAGGGGTTATGGTGTAGCTACATACCTCACTTTGTAGATGTGTGGATTTAATACTCCTCATCCTCATTATGACGTGTGCGTAGATAATCTTGCATAGCATTAGGATTGTACGTTTCATCATACCCCTTGTTACGAATATCATTAGTCAATTCATTGAATATCTTTCTGTTATTCAAATCCCGATTTACGTCTAATAAGTATTCATCAGCATCAAGCATCTTAATATCAATCAATGTAGTCCATTTTCCGTTATTATGCTCAATAGGGTTTACACTCATGTTGAACAAATCTTTCAACTTTTTGTTTACCATGTAGATTTGATTTTTGATAGACTGCTTTGATTTTACCATAGGCACGAAATCTGCGAAGCTTAATTCACCTTTTGATAATGTTCTGAGTACATGAGTTTTTAGATTATTCTTCCAACCAAGTTTCTTCAATCTATACTCAGTTGTTGAAGAAGTACCTTTTTTGACGAGTGTTACATCATATGTGCCAATCTTCATCTCAAGCTCACTCCAATCATCTATTTTAAAGTCAGCTTTGTTCTGATCTGGCTCAGTTGGTGAAAATGATACTATTTGTTTAGTACCATCTGGAAACTTTCCATCAAGATAGTAATGGCGTGTTACATATTGTAGCTGATGTTCTTCTATTTCAGTTACAATCCGTTCATATGCTTTGATTTCAAACGGAGTATTGGTTGGCTCATACATATCCTCAATGACTTGTTTCTTAAAATTTTCAAGTTCATGGATGTCAATAGATTCGAACTGGGGATACCCTGAATGGGTAGTAGCCAGTTTGTCTTTTTTCTTATTCATCTGTCTTCTCTTTCCTTTGGTATGTGAGGCTGACAAAGGTAGCTGTGCCATATTTCATTCACACAACTACCCCAATGAATTGGTTGGCTACCTACTTGACATTACAAAATGGGGTGTAGAAAACACAAGCGGTAATGTGAAAAAACAGTAAAAAAGATGAGTAATGATTTATCATTTCCTGTAACTGGTTACGCTCGGTTACGGAAGTAATAAAAGCAGATATATCGAAAGTTAAGAAGTTATTTTTTCCACAGCGTAACCAACTCCTGTTAGGTAACTAACACAGGAGTCTTCAATGACACACATATCAGAACTCTTACTCCCAATCTTTGAAAGACTGGATAGGATTGAGTCTCTAATTACCAAATCAGATAATCCAAATCTTATGACCATTAAGGATATAGTCAACTACGCCCGATTATCTGAGCCAACCATCAGAAGGGCAGTAATGAGGTCTACTCTAAAACCATTTAAAGATGATGGGAAGA
>CALBXV010000090.1 GCA_937890045.1 uncultured archaeon | reverse complement strand
ATAGTTCCAAGTGGTATGGAATGATTGATAGAATACTATTTCAAGGAACTGATGAAACATTAGGAGTAAAGACGATTACTGCAGATTTTTATGAAGAGCCTCAAAAGCTTGAAGCACCAGAAGGTATTAGTGTTTGGAATATGTCAAGTGCTGACATGGTTCTTGGATCAGATAAGAGCTTCTCGTATGGTGATGGAGTAGTTGCTACTACTGGTGGTGCATACTCTACTACTACTGGGCTTTTAATACGGGGAAATACTACTGTAGATGGCAGATCAAATGGATTTAACCATGGTGATACTGTTAGCTCCTTTATAGAAAAAGCAGTGGTAAGGGTATCAATTTTGGCTAAGAAATCAAATGAGGTTAATTCAGGAGATTTAAATTTTGAAATACTTGTTACAGCAGGTGAAATGGATGGAGCAGAGTCGTTTGTAACGGATAATAGCCAGATTGTTAAAGAGACTGGAACTGGTGACGGAAAACAAACGATAGATATAGAAGTTCCACTCAATTTGCGATCTCATGATGGCGGTGGATCAGGTTCTTCTTATGAGACAAAGATATGGGGAGTGAAAATATCATATAATACAAATAACACATCCGCTCAGATAGATTCGATCTACATTGTCCCTAATGGTATTACATTTGTACAGAGAACTACTGGAGACGATGCATGGGATATGCCTTCATATACACAGGCTACAAGGAATAGTGTATTTCTTGGTGCAAAGTTTCAAACTGATGATGCCGCTCATGACGGAAGTGAAGGAGCTTATGGATGGGACAAGACATGGAATATGGGAGTATCATTCTTATATGATGACTTTGGACCCTTACAACAAGAAAGTCTTATTACTCAAATGGGTAACTCAGCTAGACCAGATTTGAAAGCAGTAGGTCCAGGTAATTTTGGGACTGGAGAGGATAAGGCTCCTACTATGTATCTAGGACTCAGATGGCGTGATGATGGTGATTCTATTTGGAATAGAAGAATTACAGGAGCAAGAATTTATATGAAGACTGAGGATGATAGAGAATGGCATCCACAGGCTACCTGTAATTTTGTAGATGGTACGATAGCGTCAGCTTCTACGGGTAGGAAACAAAAAGCTAAGTTTGTAAATGAGGACTCTGGTATGGCTAGTGGCGTCTCAGGGTGGATATTCCATTTAGATAGAAGGAATCTCTTAACTCCACACTTAATTGATACTTATAGAAGTATGACTGGGTATGATGATGAACAAGATTTTATTAATCCTAATTACGGATCATCAGTTGTTGTTGGTCGTACAGTTTATATAGGAAATCTTAGAGTAAAGGGTGCAAAGGGTAAAGATTTGGTGCTTCCAGATACAATGCTCAAATGTGTTCCCAATAGATTTGACACTTTTCCATCCAAGAGGAAGGTAGATGTTGCTATAAGGGATGGAGAATCAATAGTAACTCTCATGGAGTTTGCTGATAGAGTTCTTCAGTTCAAAGAGAGTACGTTATTTATTATTAATGTTTCTGGTGATTCAGAGTTTCTTGAGGATGTTCATCACTTTAAAGGGGTAAAACATCCAGGCTCTGTATGTAAGACTGCATTTGGGATATTTTGGGTGAATGAATTTGGTGCGTATCTATATGATGGTAGAAATATCACAGACCTGACTGAGCCTAAGGGAATGAGAAAGATCAAGCAGACTACGTGGGCTACATTTATTACAGGCAATTCTACTGTGTGTTATGTTCCCAAGAGAAAGCAAGTCATTGTAGTTTCTGATGCTGACGCAGCTGGCCAACATGAAATATATGTATATAACTTTACTACCCAAGGATGGGTAAGAGGTGTTAATAGAATAGGAAGCGGAGATATAACTAATATGGTTATTGACTGGAATGGTGATCCGTGCTGGAGTAATGGAAGTGATTTAAAATCTTGGGATTTAAACACAGGAAAATCACTAAAGACTGCATTAACAACAAGAGATATTGACTTTGGAGAACCTGGTGTTACTAAGAAGGTTACAAAAGTTCTTCTTACATATAAGACTGGTATTGGAGATGCGTTTACACAAACAGGAAATACTACCAACGGAGATGCAACTGTGGTAGTAGGTTCTAATCCTGGCACTGGGGCTTTTAATGTTGGGATGGCTGTTTCAGGGACGGGAATACCTACGGGAGCAACAATACTTTCTATTGCATCTCAACAGTTTGAACTAAGTGTTAATGCAACTGCGACATCTGGTAACAATGGTGAAACACTTACATTTACCAATCAAGGTCATTCTAATATGGTTATAAATTATGCAATAAATGGAATTACTGATGTATATAGTGGAACATTTTTAGATACGAGTCATAATTACGCAGCTGCAACTGGGTTGGTTCAGTCTACAAATTGGACTGTAGCCGAATTACTCCCATCAAGTACCATTGATGCAAATAAAATATATTCAATGCAGTTAAAGTTTTCTGTTAGATCGTCCACTCCAGTTTCTTATACACCACCTGGGTTTGCCATTAACGATATATCACTTATATATAGACCTAAACCTATAACAAATGCTGTCATAGTACAGTTAGTCCCTGATTAATCATGCCTAGAAACGAACGAGCATTACAACATAAAACAGAACCTAGACTTGAGTTCTTTCGTGGGATACCATCAGATAAAGAAGGTC